>JAHECY010000136.1 GCA_024641505.1 Gammaproteobacteria bacterium | reverse complement strand
AACAGTTCCTCTTTGGCCTTTAACCGAGCGCGCGCATCGATCATTTCCGCGGTTAAGTCCTGCGCCTGGTAATCCTGGGCATACACCAGCCACGTAGCCACGTAGCCTCGACGAATTTTTGCATGGCGTCGGCGTTGGCATTCGGGATCTTGAGCACTACCGCATTACTGCTTTTGGTAACAAAGTAACCTTGTAAGCGCTCTGCCTCCTTTACCAAACGGTCGGCGGCGGCGTCCGGGTTGCCCGGTTTAATGGTAATCACGGAATTGACGGCAATGTCCGCACGACACCAAAGCGGCGCGGCGGCAAGCAGGCAACTGATGAGTATGCCGTATTGTGCTTTCATAGTGCGCCCTGCCCGATACTGGCGAAAATACCGGCTTTGTATTTTTCCTCCAATGTGGCATCCGGGAAAAATATTTCAATCAATCGGATGGCGTCACCCCGCACCTCGAGCCCGATGCAATACACCACTGGCACTTCGTCAAAACTTTCCATGCGCAGCACAATATATTCACCTACCTTAGTCTGTGCCACACTCTTGTATTTCGGCGTCATGCGCAATGAGAGCGCATGGGTCCAGAAATTTGTGTCGCCCCGCAGTATATTGTCGCGTTGATAGGCGCGGAACATGACCCGGTCACCGCTTTCCACAGACCAGTAGGTCCGGTCCTTGTTGACCCGCAACATGCCGGGCGGTTCGTTGAACTTCAGCATTTTGCCGGTGCCTGCAACCTCTTCCCGGTACGGTGACAATTCGTTGATCCAGGCCATGCCCAGCGGCTCGAAATCCTGGTGGCCGTCGTCCAGTTCATGATAGGGCTCCAGGGTCACGGTGATCGTGGAGTAATTGACCTTATTGTTAAGCGCTGCGAACATTGATTCCAGGATTTGTATTTTGGCGTTTAACTGCTCGATCTGTTCCAGCAGCTTTATTTTTTGTTCCTCGTCCGTGGCTTTGCCCAACAATACAACCAGTCGGTCGCGGGTGGCGCGCGCGATCCGCAAGCGCAGTTCCACGGAAGTATACGCCGCAGTGATGTCCGCCGTGGTCACCAGCTTTTCCAGCACTTTGCCCAACGCTAGAATTTCATTAAAGGTTTCATCAAAGGCGGTTGCGGGAATCTGCACCACGACAGAGTCCGGATTAATGCGCTCAAGATAACCCTTGCGACGCGTCGTGATGTCAATGATCTTCTTGATGATGTCTCGCGGATTGGTCACCAACAGAGTGACAGCGCCCTCATAGTGCAGTTTGCGCGCATCCGCTCCCACGATCACCGTAGCGGCGACTGTTTCATCACCCGCTACGTCGAGCGCTTTCTCCCGCGCCATCATTGGGGCCGCCTCGGATAATTCGGAATCGAAGCGTCCCGCCGAGGATTGATAGCTTGACGCGCAACCGAAGGTGCCAACGCAGCACAGCAGGCTGAATAGCCAGCCCCATCCCTTAGGACGCCGTATGAACCGTACAAACTCCGCTAGAGTCAACATAGTCATCCGCGGGATATCACGGTAGAGTAAGGTTCTGGCCGGCACGGCCCCACGGCAGCCCTCAAGGTTTGTTGTTCCCGGGTACTGTCATGATCGTTTCTTATATCCGGTAACCATGGATTTAACCAAGCTTTCACGCTGCTTGATCGACGCCATGACGACACCGGCAAGGTGCAGGAAAATCAGGATTAACGTCAGATTAGACGTCAATTCATGCAGTTCTTCCCAGAATTCTTCGTCGCCGCCTTTATTCTCACCCGAACGTTTTTTCGCGCTCGCATGTTCGTCTTTGTCATCATCTTCGTGGGCCAGTGCTTGCTTGATCAGTACGCCTGTTGATTCATCAGCGGCAAGTGGACCATGACCGTCGGCGGCGTACAGTTTCAGGCCACTCCAACTGATACCAATCAGTGAAATCAGGAGTAGAATGATCATCCAACCGCCTAATGGATTATGACCCAGGTAACGCTGCGGTTGCTCACTGCGCATTGATTTCATGTAGCCCAATGTGGCAGCGGGTCCATAGACAAATTCGCTGAAGCGCGCGTATTTACTGCCAATGAAACCCCAGATGATCCGGTACGCCAACAGGCCGATGACGCCATAGCCGGCATAGATATGTACCATGCTGTCATCTTCGCCGGTGAAATAAGCGAGAAAAAATAGCAATACCAGCGACCAGTGAAACAATCGCACACTCACATCCCACACTTTAATCATGCTTTCGTCATTCACATTACTGTCCTCAAACGCAATCAATCGTAACCGGTGCCGCGGCTGTGAACTTCCCCGGACATAAACGCCTTTCATTTCGGCATAGGGTACCAATTTTAAGAGTTTTGGTATATATTTCCCCGTCCTGGCAGGGTGGATATGGTAGCCTGTCGTTCGTTTCCGTACTCTTCAGTTTAAAGAAACCTGCAGCATGTTTGGACTTTTCCCCCGCAGACCCATCCTCGGTGATACATCCACTGAATGGTTGTTCAACACCTACGCCTGGGCCCTGCAAAATTTTGATGCGCGTGTCTTTTTCCACGAAACGATATTAGTCACGCCCACCAATGATCATTTCCCCGGTCGCGCCGACAGTGTGCATGGCATGGCCTCACTAATCTTTGATCAGGTGCGCAGCTACGCGGGAGTCACGCACTGGCCATGCCGTCTCGCGCCTCCCGAGGTGTCCGTGCACTCGAATCCGCAACTTGTTCTTGAAGGCCCGGTGCGCGGTTCACAGGCACTGGTGAGTACCGGGGCTGAAGAAGCCAATATTCTGAACATTCCATATAATCCCAACCAAGTGTTGAAACCGGAAGCCCTGATTGCCGACTACGCTCATGTGCTGGCTCACTATCTCGGCACTACCGGTTCCGAGCCACCGCCCGGCGGCGTTGAAAACTGGCCGTTCGCCACCGAGTTACTGGCGATCTATATGGGATTCGGGTTGATGTTCGCCAACAGCGCCTATTCCTATCGGGGCAGTTGCGGCAGCTGTTATAACCCCCTGGCCGAACGCACCGCCTATTTATCTCAGGATGAAGCGACCTACGCCCTGGCCATATTCTGCGTGTTGAAGGATATTCCGAAACAAAAAGTATTGGGTGAACTGAAGAATTATCTGCGCCCGGTGTTCAAGCGGGCACTGCGGGAAGTCGTGGACAGACCCGCTGATGTTGCTCGGTTGATGGCGCTGAAAGTATAAAAGTCCAAAGCGCCGTCTGTGCTTACGACAGCCGGACGAAGGCGACTATAGCTCAGTGCCTGTGTCCATAGGAAGTACTACCCTCGCCTGAATGATTGAAGGTGGCCCGCTCATAGGCTGCTTAGTATGCACTGGCACCCATTATCCATGACCATCTTTCGCCCCCGTGATTTCCTGTTGCGCTGCCCCGTTGAGCATCATCCTCTGGGGATAATGATACTCAACCGCAATGGCGGTATCCGGATGAAAACTCGATTTAATCGAGCACAGTCCCGCCGCACGTTCAAGTTTCACACGTTCTAATTTGGAAAAATCCTGCGCCATATGGAACAGCAGCTTGATCGACAGAATGCGCTTGGCCGATTGCTTGACCTCGATATCGACGCTCGTGCCTTTAATATCCAAATGATCACGCAGCGCCAGCGCGCCCATGGAAATCAGCATGCAACCCGCTAATCCCGATGCCACCATATCGGTAGGTGAAAACTCCTCGCTTTTCCCGGTATCGGGGCTATCGATGGCTACTGTTTTGCCTTGAGGTTGGGTCAGCGCCGTGCAATGCTGGAAGCCGTCATAGGTTACCTGTAGATGGTTCATGAGGGTCTCCCTCAATGTTGCGGTAACCTGACTATAAACCTACCAGGCGGGTTTGATAATGCGTAAAGCTACAAATATGGATCATAAATACGCAATAAAAAGCAGGGAAAGGCCAGGGCCATGGTCTCTAATCATTATACGAAATGATTGAATCGGAGGGATAATCACTGACAACGGAGCGCAATTACCCAAAGCTTGTGTTTATAAATTTACTATTTCCGCTGACTACTGTTTTAACCGATACCCGGTCTTGAACATCCACCACACCAGCGTCAGGCACGTCGCAAGGAACACCAGAATAATCGCCAGGCTCAATTCGACACTTACGTCCGCCACTTCGAAAAAACTCCAGCGAAATCCGCTGATCAGATACACCACCGGATTGAACAAAGTGACCACCTGCCAGGCCGGCGGCAGCATGTTGATCGAGTAAAAACTGCCGCCCAGGAACACCAGCGGCGTGATCACCAGCATCGGGATGATCTGCAATTTTTCAAAATCCTTGGCCCACAAACCGATAATAAAGCCGAACAGACTGAACGAGATGCAGGTCAGCACCAGGAACAGCAGCATCCACAACGGGTGCGCGATATGCAACGGCACAAAGAATCCCGCGGTGCCCAGAATTATCAAGCCAATGATCATCGATTTGGTGGCCGCCGCCCCCACATAACCGATGAGAATCTCCGCCACGGAAATCGGCGCCGACAGCACCTCGTAGATGGTGCCGGTAAATTTGGGAAAAAAGATACCGAATGACGCATTGGCGATGCTTTGCGTCAACAGCGCCAGCATCATCAATCCCGGCACGATAAAACTGCCATAGCTCACCCCCTCGACGGTGGCGATGCGGGAGCCGATGGCCGACCCGAACACCACGAAATAGAGCGCGGTGGAAATTACCGGTGAGGCGAAACTCTGCGCGCTGGTCTTCCAGGCGCGCAGCATTTCCTGCTGGTAGATAACTCTTATGGCGTATATATTCATTTTGATTGATGCACCATGTTGACAAAGATTTCTTCCAATGAAGTTTTCTTGGTTTGCAGGTCTTTGATGCCGAGCCCCGCCGCCCGCACCGCTTGCAGCAGTGCGTCGATGCCGGTGTTTGCCTTCAATGGATCGTAGGTATACGTCATACGGCCACCGTCCGTGGACATTTCCAGGTTCCAGGGTGTCAGCGCAGCGGGAAGAGACGCTTGTGCGCTATCGAGTTCAATAGTCAACTGCCGCTTACCGAGTTTGTGCATCAACGCCTGCTTGTCGTCGACCACCAGCAATTCGCCATGATCAATGACACCCACGCGGTCGGCAATGGCTTCCGCTTCCTCGATATAATGGGTGGTAAGAATAATGGTTACTCCCGATTCCCGCAGCCGGCGCACCAGCGCCCACATATCCTTGCGCAATTCCACGTCGACGCCGGCGGTGGGCTCATCGAGAAACAATACCGTGGGTTGGTGGGCCAGGGCCTTGCCGATCAGCACCCGCCGTTTCATGCCGCCGGACAGGAACATCAGCAACGTGTGTTTCTTGTCGGACAGCGACAAGTCCTTTAACAGCTGATCCAGGTATCGTGGGTCGGGTTTCTTGCCGAACAAGCCACGGCTGAAACACAAGGTGTGCCACACCGTCTCGAAGGCGCCCAGGGTCAACTCCTGCGGCACCAGACCAATCAAACTGCGGGTAATGCGGTAATCCTTGACGATATCATGCCCGCCCACGGTTACCGATCCGCCACTGGCGTTAACGATGCCGCAAATAATTGAAATCAGCGTGGTCTTGCCCGCGCCATTGGGCCCCAGCAATGCCAGAATTTCTCCCGCATGAATATCGAGATTCACCTGCTTTAACGCCTGATAACCGGTGTCGTAGGTTTTTGACAGGTTGGCAATGGAAACGATGGGGGGCATTCGACGTCCTTGCGGAGGGGTTTGTTACCGAGGCACAGGATATGTCGCAGGTGAGTAAATATCAATACGATATTTCGGCCCCAGGCCCTCCTGGGCCAGCCGAGTCAGGGTACTAACGGACTGGTCAATTTTGCGGAATAAGACCAGGCGTACCCGGCCTCGACGATACTGACTGGCGGTAAGGTCAGAACATATAATGATATCCCAGGGTGGCGATATCGATCTCGCTATCGAATTCGATCCCTTCCAATTCGATGAAGTTGTGCCGGTTGAGCCGAAATCCCACACCCGCGGCGAATGTCTCACGGATATCGTATTTCGAGCTGGACGTAGAGGTACTGGTTTGGGTATGCGTTTTCCCATGCAGTACGCCAAGATTCGCCTTGAAGTACAAAGAGCCCAGGCTGCGATAGGCAACGGTCAACATCGATGCCCTGGCACTCCAGGTGCCGTCCGGTTTCACGGTTTCCGTCGAAAGCGCCGGTAACACTTCAAGCTCCATCGAAAATACACCCTTGGCCAACGAGGGATAATTTATTCCCAACAAAGGCCCCACTGTGGTCAATTGCGAATATTCACTGCCGGTATGCCGATAAACGCCTGCTTTGATACCCAGATAGTAATTCAGGTCGGGGACGTCCGCTGCGCGGCACTCGGGAGGTGACCACACCGCAACCAGCGCCGGCATAATCAGTAAAACCGCGCTATTACCCCGCATGCCACACCCCCTGTCCTCGATTCAATACCGCATGGTAGAGCACCGTGCGATGCTCTGCAATACAAACTCCATGTGCGCGATGGCGACCGTAGTGATATCGTGACGCCGGTCCGGTGGGTTTTAGTGGTACATCCGTAAAATACGGCGACACCTATACGTGCCGCGCGCAGTGAACAGATTTGGTAGGGTGCGTATTACGCACCATTCTCGGAACCGGCACTACCAAGCGTATACCGGTTGTTACCCAATTATACGCATGGACCACTAATACGGGTTATTGATACGCAAGATCAGTGAAATGCCAATAAATGAACTCGAGACATCGGCATTCACTTCCCGGTTCACAGGCGTACCAGTATAGTAAGGATAACGCTGCTCATAATGCCCTTCGTAACGCCCTTCGTAACGCATGTAACGATTGCCGCCTGACAATCCCAGGGTGATCAGTTTCTTGATATTGAAATTTCAGCCAACCGTGATTCCGCCGCCATCACCACGGATAAATCCATCGTGTTGATCGTCATAAACCGGCTTTACGTATTCGATTTTGTTACACGCGGCGAATGTGAGATGGGGGTTCATCCGGAGGGAAATTGAGCAGGGACTATTTGCGGAAAAGCGGGGCTTTCCCCGATTTATCCACTATAATCGGACGATGAATTCCTTCCCTGACTACATTGAGCCCGTATTTCGCCCACCGAGTGAAGCCGATTCCTTGATTTTACAGGTGACCAACGGTTGTTCCTGGAATCGCTGCGCCTTCTGTGAAATGTATACGGCGCCACAAAAAAAGTTCAGTGTTAAAAAAGACGTCGAGTTATTCACGGAGATAGCGCGTGCCGCGCAAATGCTACCTGATGTCAGACGCATATTTCTGGCCGATGGCGATGCCATGGTGCTGTCAACGCGGCGCTTGCTGTCCATTCTTGAAAAAATAAACCATCACTTTCCGGCGATCCATCGGGTTGCAACCTATTGCCTGCCCCGCAATGTAAAAACCAAATCGGTTGATGAGCTCAAGGAACTCCACGATGCCGGCTTGAAACTGGCCTATGTCGGCGCGGAAAGCGGTGATGATCAATTATTGCAGTTGATTGAAAAAGGTGAAACTTACGCCACCACGGTGGATGCCTTACAAAAGTTGCACCACGCCGGTATCAAAACCTCGGTGATGATACTCAACGGCTTGGGTGGCGATGTTTATTCACAGCAACACGCACTGAATTCAGCGCGGCTGGTCAACGAAAGCCAACCCCATTACCTTGCCACGCTGGTATTGAGTTTTCCGCTGGGTAAGGAGCGCTTTTTAGGGCACTTCCCCGACAATTTCCGGTTACTGGATCAACCGGGCCTGTTTAAAGAAATGCAGCAATTTATCGCCCACACCGAACTGAACAACACGATATTCCGCAGTGACCATGCCTCCAACTATCTGGTATTAAAAGGCGTACTCGGCAGAGACAAACAACTGTTGCTGGACAAACTGAAGATTGCACTGGAAGCGCCGGATCAACTGACATTGCGGCAAGAGTGGCAGCGCGGTTTGTAAGGCGGGGAGCAGATCCAATTTCGCGGGTGGGATTGGGTAAAACCCGCGACCGGGTGCAACACCATCTTACTTCGTCAATCCCTGCAGCGCCCACGAACCGATGATACTTTGTGGATCACTCGTTTGATCCTGGGTACCGCTCAGTGACAGACCGGTTATTCATCGCTGGCAAAACAGTAAAGCAACGCATCCCCGCCGGTGCTCTGCACCCCTTTAGGAGAACAACCGCGAGTTGGATGTGCGGAATTCCAGGAACTGGCCCACGCATTGTCGTTGGGACCCTGGCGATCGTGATGGCCGATCATGGCGGAGCCATCGTCGTCTTCCCTGGTCCAGTTGCCGCAAGTCATGTCGTGAAACGGCGGTGCGGGGGCAAAGGCGGTGCCGTCGATGCGCGACCCGGTGAGAATATCGTGCTTGTTCGGCTTGTCACCGCGGCCATTAACTGGCTTGCCGTTTTCGTCCAGCGCGGTTTCCTTGTTGATTTTGTTTTCGCCGGAGTGAAGGTCTTCGACATTCTTCGCGATCATCACGCCCTTGGCATTGTACCAAGGTCCGGTGCCGATGCGCTCACGTGCGTGGATAACGGGATCTTTGAAATCCTTGCCCTGGCTACTGAGATAGGCGTGCCAGGTGTGTTTTCCTGCGCCGGCGGCCTTGGCCAGCGACTGACAGTGTTGGTCCGCGCCTTCAATGCCGCCCAGATTACCGCCCTTGCCCTGCCCCACGCTGGTGACAAAGAACGACATCTTGTCCACCCCTTCCCCTGCCGCATGGATGGGAGTGCTCACTACGAGAGCTAACGATCCAATTGCCATCACGGTCGGCCAAAGCATTACGTTGCGCATACTGCCCTCCTGTCACATAAATTGATCGGTGAAATTTCGATAAGTATAAACTACCTAAGCGTCGTTATACTATAACAGCCAAGCTGAAATTACCTGAATCCTTGAACTCTAGAGCCAGCCTTGGTTTTCTTTAAACCGCCTTTTTCAATTCCTCCCGTATTATTCGTCGCAGCGTATTTTCAAGCTCCTTGTCGTGAGCCTGAATATGATCCCGAAGCGCATCGTTTATCAGCGTTTGGTAATTACCGCCACCGGACTCATGAACACGGTTCTTGAAATACTCAATGATATCCCCATCGAGACGAATTGTGATGCGGATTTTATTGGGGTCGGTCTTGACTACCGCGCCGCGTTTACCTTTTGAAAAATCTTCAGTCATAATCATCGAGACCTTGATAGTATTGCTTTACTTCATGCCGCGTTGCTCGTCGTGC
>JAHECY010000035.1 GCA_024641505.1 Gammaproteobacteria bacterium | reverse complement strand
GCCGGTGGCTTCCTGCGTGTCGTCGGCGGCGACAATCCGCTGGATAATTCCAGCGTGCACCCGGAAAGCTATCCCGTGGTGCAACGCATCATCGACGCCACCGGCCGGGATATCCGCGGCTTGATCGGCGACAGCAAGTTCTTGCAGAGCCTCGACCCGTCCCGGTTTACCGACGACACCTTTGGCATTCCCACGGTGACCGACATTTTGCGGGAACTTGAGAAACCCGGCCGCGATCCGCGCCCGGAGTTCAAAACCGCTGGTTTCAGGGAAGGCGTGGAAGAATTGTCCGATCTTGAACCGGGCATGATCCTGGAAGGGGCGGTCACCAACGTGACCAACTTCGGCGCGTTCGTCGACATCGGTGTACACCAGGACGGCCTGGTGCACATCTCGATGCTCGCCGATAAATTCGTCAAAGACCCGCATACCGTGGTAAAAACCGGCGACGTAGTCAAGGTCAAGGTGCTGGAAGTGGATAAAGAACGGCGTCGCATCGCCCTGACCATGCGTCTGAGCGATGAAACACCCGCAGCTCGCGGCAATGAAACACCGCAGCGCAACACGCCCCGTGCCGGCAAAGCCCCACGCGAAAAGCCGGTAAAGGAAACTTTCGGCAACACCGCAATGGCCGACGCCCTGCGAGCGTTGAAGCGTTGAAGTAGTGATGCGTTGAATTGGTGATGGGTGTCGAATTTTTACGCAACATGTAGGGTGCATATAACGCACCGGTGCGTTATCTTCAGTGGGCCACCCAGGCAACAGCGCGGGCGGTGCGTGTTGCGCATCAGCCCACGGTCTTGAACACGTCACCGAAATAACGGCACAAACGGTGCGTAATACGCACCCTACGCTATTCGCTATTCGCTATTCGCTATTCGCTATTCGCTATTCGCTATTCGCTATTCGCTATTCGCTATTCGCTATTCGCTATTCGCTATTCGCTATCCGCTATCCGCTATCCGCTATCCGCCAGTCACCAGTAAATCGATACTTTTTGTCTCAAAACTGCAAGAAATCAGTAAGGCCCCGGTAAGGCGCGAGTCATCGACGGGTAATCTGACTCTGGTTTAATAATCCCATGGTTGAAGTAAAAACTAATCGCCAATGGATTCAGAGAGGAGACACGCCATGAACTACAAACACACAACGAATTCCCACAACCTGGACCGTAATCAACAGGTGAGCCGTATGATTTTAGCCTTTACGCTACTCGGCATTACGGTCGCCGCGCCCGTTACCGCCCTGGGGTGGTACAGCGTACTGCCACTGGTGGCAATTTATCCCCTGGTCACCGGCTTAATCGGTTGGGACCCTTGCTATGATCTCCTGGAGATCGGGAAAGAAACTGGCTTCGACGGCAGACTGCGCACCAGCAGCCGGGTGGAACTGGCTGTTGTTGGTATTGGACTGATCGGTAGCGCCTTTGTGCTGCCGGAAACCGTACATGGGACATTTGCCGTACTCGCGCTGGCGGGGATCTTCCCGGCCCTTTGCGCCATGATCGGTGAGGATTTGCTGGAATCCGTCAGCACCTCGGTTGCACACAGCCACGAAGTTTCTTACGAACCGCAAGCCTCCGTGACCGAGCGTACTGCTACCGCCGCTGCGGCTATCGAAGAAATCAGCAAGGCTCAAACCCAGGAAAAGACACGCAAGGCCGCCTAAGTTTTTTCAAGACGGCCCGAGTGGTTGGGCTGTAGGCTCCTCGAAGCGCAGCATCTGCTGCGCTTTTTTTCATCTAAATCAATCACCTGCCTCTTTTTACCACATTAATACTACATTTTTCTTCATTAAACCCCATGTAGTGTTCACTTCTAATTCAGTCTATTGTTTTATACTTTAATCAACTATTATTATGCACATTCACCCGAATTATTAATGGTATAGATCGTTGACTTGAATATTTAGTGGGTCATACCTGCGGTTAAACTATAAAGCCCAGGAAATTGTGGGTTTCCTATTATAAAGACTGCGGGAAATTACATATCGACGCCTTAATAGGATCATTTATTATTTAGTCATAATCATAAGTTATGTAATTGTTAATGGCTGGGGAATGAAGGGGGAAGGCATGAGAATACTATTGGTCGAAGACGACAAAGCCTTGGGGCATGGGATCCATCTGGGATTGAAGCAGGCGGGGTACGCCGTTGATTGGGTACAGGATGGTCTGATGGCGGAAACCGCCATCGATACTCAGGATTATGATGTCGCGGTACTGGACATCAATCTGCCCAAGAAATCCGGTTTAGAGGTTCTGGATCACGTACGGGGAGAAAACAAGCCCTTACCCATCCTGCTCCTCACCGCGAAAGACACTATCAATGACCGCATCGTCGGCCTGGACCGGGGCGCCGACGATTATATGGTCAAACCCTTTGATCTTGATGAACTGACAGCGCGCATTCGGGCGCTGCTGCGCCGTAGCAGCGGCCGCAGCATGCCGGTTGTGAAATATCGCGACATTACGCTGGATCCGGCATCCTACACGGTCACCAAGGACCACGCCATCGTCGAACTGTCGACCCGGGAATTCGCTATTTTACAATTACTTATGGAGAATGCCGGTCGCGTGTTGTCACGCAATCGCCTGGAAGAGAGCCTCTACTCCTGGAAAGACGAAATCGAAAGCAATGCCGTGGAAGTTCATATCCATCGCCTGCGCAAGAAATTGGGCGCGGAACTGGTCCGCACCATCAGGGGCGTCGGCTACATCATGGACAAGGAACAATGAACCCGTCGATCCGAAAGCGGCTGCTTATCATACTGCTTAGCGCCACCACGCTGGTTTATGGTGTCTCCACGGTCAAGACTTATTTAGACGGTCGCCATGACGTTACGGAACTGCTCGATGCGCAATTGGCGCAAGCGGCGCATGCGTTGCACGCTTTAAGCATGCATGAGCTGTTCGAGCAACTTGCCTATGAGGCGCAATTAAATGCCAGTGGCGACGCCGGCGTAGCCCGAAAGATTACCCCGCAAGTCCACAAGTATGAACAACCCGTGGCTTTTCAAATCTGGTTGGGCGGTGAAAAACTGGCGGTACGCTCGGTAAATGCCCCGGCGCATCCCTTGTCCCTGATTGACGATGTCTTCGCCGATCGCGTCATCGATGGCCAGGTGTGGCGCGTGTATTCCGCGTGGAACAGCGAGCACACGATCAAGGTGCACGTCGGTGAGTTGCTGGTAGTACGGGACAACCTGGCCGATTTGCTGGCCACGCATAACGTGACCACATATGTCATATCGCTGCCAATGCTGGCACTGCTGATCTGGCTGGGGGTACGCCACGCGATGGATCCGCTGCAACGCATTGCCGCGGAAGTCGGCGGTCGGGAGTTCGACAACCTCAAAGGCCTGGACATCAAGGGCGTGCCCCTGGAAGCCAAACCCCTGGTGGAAGCACTCAACGGTCTGTTTCAACGCCTGCAGCTCTCCTTCGACAATGTGCGCAGCTTTACCGGGAACGCCGCCCATGAATTACGCACACCGCTGGCGGCCTTAAAGACCCACGCCCAGGTGGGCCGCGGCCAGAAGGATTACGACGGCGCCATCGCCGCCCTGGATTACGTGATCGACGACGTCAACCGCGCCATCCACCTGGTGGAACAGATGCTGACGATCGCGCGCCTGGACCCGGAGTCGCAGTTACTCAAAATGGAGGATGTGGACCTGTGCGACATCGCCCAGGAAGAAATGGCGGTAATGGGCATTATCGCCCTGGAAAAGGACGTGCAACTGCATTTGCAATGCGAATGTAACCATATGGCCCGCGGCAAGAGCGCATTACTCGCCACCTTGATTCGCAACCTGGTGGGCAATGGTATTCGTTATACACGGGACGCCGGTCAGGTTCACGTCACCATCGACGAGGATCAGAATCAAATCGTGATGCGCGTTGCGGACGATGGCCCGGGCATCTCGCCCGCCGAACGAGAGAAAGTATTCGAACGTTTTTACCGGAGTACGGAAACAAACACCAAGGCCAACGGTTCAGGATTGGGGCTGTCCATCGTACGACGCATCATCGAATTGCACGGTGCCAGTATTTCTCTGGACGAATCCGCCCTGGGGGGGCTGCTGGTCGAGGTACGGCTTCAGGCCGGGATACCCCGCCGGCAAACGCATACCCGGAGCAAACTCGCCGGTTGAGCTGCCAGACCTAATGACAGCGCCCGGAACTCACCACGCATTGCTTTGCTCGCGGGAGTATATTACCGTTAACTAACAGGATCTGGAGCCTAGCCATGATTCACGAAGTTCGCGGTGATATTCTTTTGACCTCCACCCAAGCCATCGCCCACGGCGTTGCTCCCAACGACCCTATGGACGGCGGCCTGGCGAAAACCTTGCGTGAGGTTTTTCCCATCATGCACAAGGACTTCCACCACTGGTGCCACGTACAACACCCCAAGCCGGGTGACGCCTGGTTATGGAAAAACCAGGAACGCGTGTGGATCGTCAACCTGCTCACCCAGGAAGGCGGTTACGGCCATGGTACCCGCACCGGCAAAGCATCCGTGGCTCATGTCAATCATGCCTTGCATGCCTTGAAAAAAATCATCACCAAAGAAAAATTGACTTCAGTCAGCATGCCACGCATCGGTGCCGGCAAGGGTGGATTGCAATGGGACGAGGTGCTGCCGCTGATCCAACACCAGCTGGGTGACCTCAAAGCGCAGATCTATATCTACGTGGAACATATCCCTCGAGAGAAGGCTCAGGAAAGCGCGTGAGAAAGCCGCGTGACACCGGCCGTGCAGACAAAGCCTCAATCGCAGTGTAGGGTGCGTATTACGCATCGGCTTTTTATCCGAATCGAAGCGCATGCATGGTTGCCTTGATCGCACAATAACAACGCGGTGCGTAATACGCACCCTTATATCTCGATTCTCTCGCTGACAAGTGAGAAAATCCCCGACTGATCATCGGGCAGCGGCAAGAGGAAGTCGAACGCACACTTGGGCCCTGGAGCCAGCGACGTAGATCGGCTCCCTTGCCGCCTTTCCAGTCATTGTGTTCGTACAGTATCTAAGGCCCGCCAGCGGCGTGAGCCTGTATGCATAAGGTTGAACCCGACCGGATTGCTCGTGACAGACATCATCAATCATTTTAACAGGGTTTCCTATGCTCACCAGTATCGGTATTGATATCGCTAAAAACAAGTTCGACGTCGCTGCGTTGTTGCCCAGCGGCAAATACAAGTTCAAGTCCTTCGGCAACAATCCACGGGGGTTTGAGCAATTCCTTACTTGGCTGCAACCCCTTGCTGACACGCACATTTGCATGGAGGCCACCGGCGTCTACGGTGACTCCTTGGCCAACTTTCTTTCCGATCATCACTTGCGTCTGAGCGTAGTCAATCCCGCGCGCATCGCCGCCTTTGCCAAAAGCGAGCTGTCGCGCTCCAAGACGGACCGAGGCGATGCCAAACTCATTGCCCGCTTCTGTGCGCAAACCGGCCATTCACTGCCCTTGTGGCAAGCCCCTGCGCCCAATGTGCGCGCCCTGCAGGCCTTGGTTCGCCGCCTCGACAGCCTGCTGGAAATGCAGCAGATGGAAAAAAACCGGCTGCTGGTCGCCAATTCCGCCATCGTCAGCTCCCTTGAGCAGATGCTGAACACGCTGGCCGAACAGATCGAGCAAGTCAAGGCGGCTATCCGTCAACACATCGACAACGATCCAGACCTCAAACGCCAGAGCAAATTGTTAGAAACCATCCCCGGCATCGGCCAGTCCACCAGCGCCGCCCTGCTAGCCTTATTGGGCAATATCAACCGCTTCCAGCACATTAAGCAAATTATCGCCTTTACCGGTTTGAACCCCGCCTTGCGTGAATCAGGGACCTTGGTAGGGCGTGCCCGCTTATCCAAAACCGGCGATTCTTTGTTACGCAAACTGCTCTATATGCCAGCGCTCGTGGCATGGCGGCATAACCCCGTCATTCGCCCCTTTTGCCTGCGCCTCAAGGCCAACGGTAAACACGGCAAAGCCATCGTTTGTGCCGCCATGCGCAAGCTCTTACATATCGTCTACGGCGTCCTTAAATCCGGACTGCCTTTTGACCCAAAATTAGGACTTGCTTCTTGAGCGGCAAGACAGTATCTACAGCGCCTCTGGGTCTTGCGTGATCCCCAACACCTGAAATGACCGTACCAAGCGGTTGCCGGCACCGTCGACCAAGGTCAGGCGGTGCGCGCCGGGAGTGATGTCCAGCGCCAGCTCATGGAACGTATCGGTGGCGCCGAGATACACATCGTCGAGATGCCAGTACAGAATCGCCCGCGCGTCACGATGCGCCGCCCTAAAGACGGTGCGGCTGCGCACGCCGGCCAGGTCGCGAGGAATATACAGCCGCGTATACGCCGTGGGATACAGCAAATCGATAGGATTATCCCCGGCGCGCCCCGCCAGAGCTCCGAGGCAGTCGGCACGATAGGGCGGCGGCGCATGGTAATTACCGTGCTGCCGTCGATAGAAAAACGCTTGGCCCGCCGGCAACTCGAACCACGGTACATGCCGCATATCGGCGGTAGCGGCGCACTGACTGTGTACCTGATACCGGGCGCTGTAATCCAGATGCACCAGATGGAAATGCGGTGTCTGGCGTTTAAAAAAACTGTCGCGCGGCGCCCACTGTTGCTCCGTCGCGCACAAATCGTTGGCCAGATAGCCGTCTTGCGCGCAGACGGTTACGGACTTCAAATCCGCCTCCGGTCTGGACACCCAATCCGCGGCCGGCAAGCGATTAAACACATCGAACAACACGGGCGCCGCGGCATTGATGCCGGTGAGTCCGGCGCGCCCCTCGCCGCTCGCATTACCCGCCCACACGCCAACCGTGTAACGCGCATCGCTACCGATCGCCCAGGCGTCCCGTAAACCGTAACTGGTGCCGGTTTTCCAGGCAATCGGGCGCTGGCCGGTGAATTGCCGCCAGAATTGTTCCGTGTCCGGCCGCGCCACCTCCAGCAAGGCATCCAAAGTCAACCAGGCGGCACCCGGACCGATAATGCCAGTCAAAGTCCCCGGGGCTGCGTGCTGTACGGTCAAGGCGTTCGCGCGCAGCATGGTTGGCCGCAACGCCGGTACCGCCCGCGCCCGCCGCGTCAGGTTGCCATAAGCCGCGGTGAGCTCCCACAACGTGCCTTCCGCGCCACCCAGGATCAATGTCAAACCGTAATCATCGGGCGCGCGCGCCAAGGTTGTCAGCCCCAGATCACGCAGGCCGTCATAAAATCTACCCACCCCATATTGCTGCAGCATGCGCACCGCGGGCACATTGAGGGAACGGGCCAGGGCCTGCCGCGCCGGTACCGCGCCTCGATAGGCGTGATCATAATTTTCCGGCATATAGCCCCCGTAGCGGGTCGGCAAGTCCGGCACCAGGGTCGTGGGCAGGATCTCCCCGTGCTGTAACATCAGCGCATACAGAAACGGCTTAAGCAGACTACCGGTACTGCGCGCACGTTGCACGATGTCCACGGCACGCCCCTGCTCCGCAACACCTTGCTCCGGCAAATTCCCCAAATAGGCCAATACCTCGGAGCGTTGGTTGTCCAGAACCAGCAACGCCAGGTTATTCACGCCCATGGCCTGCAAGCGCCGGCCATGACGGCCGGCGATGGCATTGAGCGCTTGTTGCAGATCACCGTCCACGGTTGATTCGAATACACCCGGCCCGCCCTTTTGCTGGATCAAGGTGTCGAGCAGATGGGGGGCATGCATGGGCAGCGGCGGCGGTCTCGCCGGCAACGGTTCCGCCAGCGCCAGACGCAGGTCCAGCGCCGACAATAGACCCGCGCTCTGCAGACGGTGTAACAGTCGGTCGCGCTTGGCTTGCAGGGCGATCCGCCCCCGACCTGGATGCAACAGCGCCGGATTGTTGGGCAATACCGCCAGCAGACTGGCTTCCGACCACGACAATTGTGACGGCGGTCGGCTAAAATATCGGCGGCTTGCCGCTTCCAAACCCACAATGTTGCCGCCGAACGGCGCATGGCCCGCATACAGGGCGAAGATTTCATCTTTACTGTAACGCAGCTCCAGGCGCAGCGCCTGCACCATCTCGATCAGCTTCTCGCGGTAACTGCGGGGTACACCGCGGCGACTCAGGCGAATCACCTGCATGCTCAAGGTACTGGCACCGCTGACGATACCGGAATGATTGAAGTTTTGGCGCAGCGCGCGCGCCACGGCCAGCGGGTCGACACCGGGATGATAGGCAAAGCGCCGGTCCTCAAATTGAATCACGGCACGCCGGTACTTTTCCGGAATCACGCCGTTACCGTTAAACCGCCATTGCTCATCCGCGGCAATGCGCGCCGCCAGCACACCCCCGGCGCGATCCAGCAATAACGCGGCCGGCGGTTCGCTGAACAATGGCGCCGGCAGGCAACGCCAGAATGCATTGCCCACCCACAGCATGAGCAAGCCCATGCCGACCAGCGCCCATCGGGTACGGTAACGCTTAAGGTGCGCGTACCACTTCCACCCACTGGCCTTGGCTATGGGCAAATTTATCAGCTTCATACATGGCCTCGACATGAACTCCCGGCAGATAGTACCGGCCCAGATAAGTGGCCGTGAGTCGCACCTTGAATGTGCGGCTCGCCCCCGCCGCCAACGGGAAGTAGCTCAATACCCGATCATCACGTATATCCTGGTAATCCACATCACCGACATTTACCGCGGCCGCATCGCCCAGACGCTCGTTACCGATCTCCCAGCCGGGAGGAACGACCTGTGTCAACGCCAGATTATTCAAGGCCCGATCCGTGGTATTGCGCACGGTAACCAGCGCGGTGAAACTCGTCCCCTGGGCTATTTTTGGCACCGCCAAGGCGCCACCACCTTCGGAGCGGTAGCTTACATCCAGCGCCAAACCTTCGCTGGCGGCACGTTCATCACCTGCCATGGGGATGCCACTTGCATAGACCGTGACGTACAAAGGCGCCGGCGACTTGTTACTGATGGCCAGTCGCTCTCCGGAAGGCGCCATTTCCCGCAGCGTATAGTGATGGACGATGGCGTCTGCATTTACCGGCTGGGCGGTGGCGCCGTTGCGGCGCAGCTCATAACGAAACGAAGCCGCCTGCGCCTGATCCCCCAGAAAACGGCTCAGCGCCAACAGACTGTATGCCACTGACTGAGTACTGAACCAACGCTCCGTGGCCAAAGCACGCGCGATATCCTCCGCCAGGGTCTTGCCTTCCACCAGGCGCTGCTGCACCGCGAGACTTTCCAGTATAATCGCCTGATCGCGCAACGCGGAGCCAAAAGTATCATCGACGCCGTTATAGTCGGCGACGCTCAGATCACGACCGCGGGTGATGTCCGCGGCGGCTTCGGGCATACCCGCCAGGTGATAGGCCGCCGCCAGTTGCCAACGCGCCACATTGCTCAATTGAGAGGACTCGCGTAATCGGTTCATGGCCGCCACCGACGCCTGCCCCACCAGTGCCAGGGTATACAAGCGATATACCTGATTCAATTGCGGCGTACCGCTGCCGGCCACCCAGCTTTGCGCACGCGACTGCTGGTAACCCAACCATGCCTGCATCATTTCCGCGGGCACCTGATACCCTTTGGTCTGCGCCGCCACCAGAAAATGGCCGGCATAGTTGGTGGCCCACTCATTAATGTCTACCTGTCCCGGCCAATAAGTAAACGCGCCGTTTGCCGCTTGAAACTGCCGCAGGCGATCGATAGCGGCGTTGACATGCGCATCCACTTTGCCTTGATCGTCCTTGTCCAATTTCACTAAGCGATCAAGATACAACTGCGGAAAAACCGCCGACGTCACCTGCTCCAGACAGCCGTGAGGATAGCGAATCAAATATTGCAGACGACTCTCCAGATTCAATGGCGGCGCCAGGGAGCTTTCCACCATCATCGCATTCGTTCCCGGCAAACCATGGGGCATGATCGTGGCGTTCCAGTCCTTCCCCGGCTCGATCACCGCGCGGGTCAGGCGCGTACTGAGAATATTGGGGCTGCGAATGTCCAGATTGACTTCCGTGGCGGTGCTGAACTTGCCGCCCTGCGCACTGATTTTAAGCGTACCTTTGCCGGTGCCCGCCGCCACTTGTAATGTCACGAAGCCGATCTTGTCGCCCGGCTGGTCGAAATGCACCGGCACCGGTTGCGTGAACCCCTGCACGAAATGCTCATCGGCGGTCACTTGCACCTTGACCTCGTGGATGGATTCATCCATGACGAACAGATTCAGCGGCACGGTCACGGTCTCGCCCGGCCCCAGCACCCGCGGTACCGTAGCCAGCAAGGACAGAGGTTCACGCACAAACACCGAAGTCTCGGCCGAACCGAAGGCACCCTTATGCCCCGCCACCACCATCACGCGCACCGCCCCCAGGTATTGCGGCAAAGCAAAGTTATGGGTGTTGGTAGCACCGGCCGCCAGGGAAAACGGTCCCAGAAAACGAATTACCGGCGGAAAACGTTTCTTGCGACGCGCACCGTCAGCGGCATCCGCCGCATCACCGCCGCCCAGGGCCAGCAGGTTCTGCAATTCACCACTGTAGGCACCGGCCACCTCGTCGAACAAATCCCAGGTGGCGATACCCAAGGCTTCTTTGCGATAGAACTCCTGGTGTAAATCCGGTGTCCGGAAGGACGTCAGGCCCAGCAAGCCTTCGTCGACGACCGCCAGGGTATAGGTCATGGCCTTGCCCCCGGCTTCATGCACGTCCACGCTCACTGGTTGATTGGGGCGCCATTCACTGGCCGCGTTGATCACCGGCGCCAGATGAGTGGCCGCATCCTCGACGGTGATCGGGGTGATGCCATACATGCGCAGTGGCCGGTCATTGTCACGTCCGCCGTGCGGCTGCAATAGGGAAATATGCAGATAAGCGGTGGGACTCATGTCCATAGTGACCGGCAGGGCCAGACGCGGCGCCTTGCCTTTTTCGAACACCACCCATTCCTGCTTGAGAATACGACTGGCGGTTTCCACCGTGAACAGGGCGCGCCCTTGCGTGGCTTCCGGCAACTGAATTTGGGCAACCTCACCGACTTGATAGATTTTTTTGTCGGTGAAAAACGACAGGGCATTGGCACCATCGCCGCTTTGCTCTTTTTCGCGGCCCGCCCAGCCGGGCCAGTCGATGTACACAATGCCGCCACTGCAATGCTCGCCGTCGAGATCGCAGGCTCGTAACAGATACCGGCCCCAATCCGGATATTTGATTTCGAATTCCCACTCGCCGCGGCCGTCCTTCGTAGCGATCACGCCTTCCTGCAGCGCGGTGCTGTAATCGGCACTGGCGTATTGCGCCAGGGACTCGCCGGATTTGTCCCACCACCACTTCCAGTCCAGTTTATAGATACGCATGCGAATCTGGCTGCGCGACAGGGCGTTGCCCTGGGGGTCCACCGTGGCGATCTGCACTTTGTGCTTGGTATCGGTGAGCAGCATATTGCGTGCCGCATCCCCGGCCGGTGGTTTGATGCCAACGTAAGCGTCAAACGGATCGAACTCCTTGTTGGAAGTACTGATACTGAAATCGCCACCTGGCTCAAACACTTTAAGATCAAAAAAGGCTTTTAAACGACCCGGTGCCGTGGCGCGGTCCACCTGAATGTCCGCTTTGAATTTCACATTGCCGGTGCTGTCCAGAGTATCCTCGAACAGCAGTTGCTCATCGGCGCTGAATTCCCGCGCCGGATCGTCAAAGCTGAAGTCGGTAAAGGTGGTAAATCGGGTGGCCGTTGGGCGCAACTTCACGCGCACTTCCGCCTTCAAATCCGCCGCTGTGGCTCCGTGTAACCATTGTGCAAATAAACTGCCCTGCACCGGCATGTGCGCCAGCGCCAGACGCTCGGCACCCAGATCCATGTCGATTTTCAGACGGTTAGGTTTTACGGTTTCAATTTTAAGTTTTCGGATAAACGTGCTGCCTCCCACCAGCACCCTGGCTTCCCAGGTGCCGGTGGGCGCATCCTCCGCGGTACGCAAAGTAAAAACATAGAAATCATCAACCGGCCGGGCATTGGTCATGGACTGCATCACCTGCCCCTTGGGATTGACCAGATGTACCGTAACCGGATGCTGGTCCGGCAGGCGATCGTCTTTGTCATACATGACGAAAGTCAGATGAATATCATCGCCGGGACGCCAGACACCGCGCTCACCATAGATATAACCTTTGATACCGGCGCTGACGGATTCACCACCAACATCGAAGTGACTGACCGCCAGCTTACTGCCGCCACTGAGTTTCAAATAGCCGCGATCCGAACCTTTGGTGGCGATCACATAATAAGGCGTTCCCGGCGTCACGATGGCGGCGAAGCCGTCACTATCCGTGGTTACCTTGCCGATCACCTGCTGCTGAAAGTTATACAGACTGAGCGCCACCCCGGGCAGCGGCTTGGCGCTTGCCAGATCGGTGGTGATAATACGGATATCGTTGTTGTCATTGCGCTTGGTGATGATGCCGATGTTCGAGGCCATAAAATTGCGGTGCGCCTGGACGCCGTCGGCATAGTCATAATAGGCGTCTTTACAGGGATTCGCCCGGTCTTTCCATAGCCGGTCATAATCCTCCCCGTAATACTGGGCGATAAAATCCCAGCCGCTGCTTTCCTGGCTGTTTTCATCGTCCTGGCTTGCCGGTGCCGGTTCTTTGCGCACGGTCACCGCATTGTCCTGCTCACTGCAGGACAGCAACGCGTTACCGCGATTGATCGACAAGGTCAAGCGAAACAGGGAACCGGGGCTCTCCTTGAGCAGCGCCGTGGCATCCAGCTCATAACGGGTCCACTTATCGACTTCGGAGGCCGGCAGCTCGATAGTCTTGCGCCACAAATAGCGCCCCACGCGCTGCAACTCATAATCGCCGCCCAATTTGTTCTGCTGCAGAAACTGACCCACGTTATCATCAAAAACACGGAACGCCGTGACCTGCAAGGAATGTACATTTATGGCTTCAACCGGAATGCTGAGCACCGGATTACTCGGCAGGATTACGCCATTACCCACAAACCGCACCTGTGGCTGCTGGCTGCTGAAAAACACCTGCTGGGTCACGGTCTTGCCTAACTGCTGACCCTGCTTATTGCGCAGCCCGGCGTCGATCACGACATTGGTCTTGCCCTGTACACCGCTGTCCGGATAGATACGCAGGCTGTTGGCTTGCCGTTCCACGGTACTACCGACTCCCTCCAGCGACACCAGACCGCTGACGTCCTGGCTGGTAGACACCGGGTCCGATAACTCCACCAGCACGTACTGACGATCCTGCTGAATCGCCCGGATATGCGCTACCATGAACTGTCCCAGGGCGGGAATGGTCAGCTTCTGTTCACCACTGTCATTGACGCCAATACCGGCACCCTGGTATTTGAGCAACAAATCCGCCGCCTGTACCTGCCGCTGCAAGCCGTTGATGGTAAATTCATGGTCACGGTGATTGCTGTTATGCCGCCACACCAGAACTTGCTCCTTGCCCAGATATTGGGCCTGAACCACGGCTTCCACCGCCGCATTATCGGCGCTGTCCGCCGTGGCCAACGTGCCTGTTACATTAAACACCTTGCCCGCGGCGCTGCTGGCCAGTTTTTCGATATTAATGGCGAATGCTTGCCGAATCACCGAAATCGTAAAGCGGTAAGGCGCCAGCTCATGCGGAATGCCGGCCAGTTTGCCCGCTAAAAGTTCGACACTGTAGTTTTGACCAGGAGTGAGTTCATGCTCGGGGGTGAGCACTATCTCCTTTGTGGAAACAAATGTTGTGATACCGGGCAGCGCCGGCTCGATACGCAGCACCGCGTCCGCCGCCTTGCCGATGTCTTCCGAGGTGGCCACATCCACCAGAAACACGACACGTAACGGTGCCTGGCGGGACACCAGTCCCGACGTGTGATGACTTAGATAAGGCGCCCAGGGATCCATGCCCCGCACATCGACACCGGCATTGTCCACGCCATCATCTTTGCCACAAGCCGCCAGCAACGACGCGACCAGCACCATCAAACATATCACTCTTGCGCCGCGACGCTCACCCATGACGTACCCCCCAAATGTTTTTATTGTTGGCAACACAGTTCTTGCCGACAGCTTACGACCGCCGGTGACGGTAGAGCACAATAATACCGAACTTACCGGCAACTTGTTAGCATTCACCCGGACCCGCCCGTACCGTCATGACGCGTCCTTAATTAATTCTACGGCCCGTGTCGCCATACCCAACGCCCATCCGAAGATCAACCACTTCACCGTAGATGCCCACACCCGCGCGTCTAAATAATCCCACGGTCGACATTATGCAAAAAACCCTCCTTTTAATACCAACCACGCACACCTATCGCCCTGCGACAACGCAGTCGCGCTATTTAACCGCATCATCCGCTTGCACAAGGGTTATACTTCGTCGTGCCACGAACATTCGGCGCAACCGCCGTTCGCGGCGCAATCATTTAGTTCAACGTTTCTTCAGGGAACAAGACACCATTGAGGAGAAGACATGCAAAACAAGAAATTACCGTCGGGCAACCGGTACGCGGTTTTCGCTATCACACTGCTGTTATCAACGGTCGCCCATGCCGGTAGCGTACCAAAAATTACCGGCACACCAGTGCTGGCGACACCTAACAACCTTCTGGATTGGCCCCAAGATTTTCCACAGGCCACGCCCTATTTGACGGAACCTACGGCCAATCGTCTGAGTGACTTTCATGGCAGTTTTGAGAACTGCGATATAGGATTGTCAACCGCGGGCAACTATCACATGGCGCTGCGTGAACTGTGGCAAGTCTATTTACAAGAATATGCCAAGGACTTGAATATCAGGAATTGGTTTTATACCACCAGCCCACCTATTGCGCCCCAGCAAGTCGGCAACAAAGTCGTTCAATTCGGCAATCTCGAAGTCCATTGCGTACCACAGGTCGCCGTGGGACCTGCAAAGTTGATTGAGAAACTGGAATCCATGGGCGTTACTGAAGGCAAACCTGTACCGATTCTTAAAAATTATGGCAATGTCATTTTTGTAAAGAAAGGCAATCCGAAGAATATCAAAACGGTTTGGGACCTGGGTCGTCCCGATGTCACCCTTGTCACGCCGAATCCGACATTGGAAGCCGGCTCGTTTGGCAACTTCTCCGGGTCAATCTACAATATTGCCGATCAAGACCCAAACAAGCCTGCCGGCATGACTGCGGAAAAATTATTCGACGCAATCTTTAACAGCAAGCAGGATGGCTGTGACACAGGCAAAGAAAAATGCAAATGGGTCGCGGGCAAGCGCATCATGCATCGTGAACAGCCCTGGGCGGTCGACACCGGAGCTGCGGATGCAGGATTTATTTTCTACCATCTGGCGCTGTATTTCACCCGGACCTTCCCCGACAAGTTCGAGATCATACCATTGGGCGGCAGCGCCGACCAACCCAAGCCACAGTTGGGCAACAAAGTTGCGGTATTGAAGGCCGTGCGCATCAAAGGTGACTGGAACGAGAAGCAGCTTAAAGCAGGGGAAAAACTCGTGGAAGCGTTGTCTTCGGATAAATTCGCCGACATTCTCGCCAAACACGGCATGCAAAAACCTTAATCTAACGGACGCCGGGGTGGATTAAACACTCCATCCCGGCTATTCTTATTGGCATCAGCATAATGACCAGGAAAACTGCATGCGCGGCCATCCACATTAATTAACAAAGTTATTTTTCCCGACCCCGGAGCTGATAACTCCAAACATTTCGCCTGCGCAAAACCCGGAATCCACAAAGCATAGATAAAATCCCCGCTATCCTGAACTATTTTCAATGAATTCCGCCATTCATGGCCATCAGGTGTTAACTATAGTATATGCGCTGTAGATTCCGTAAGTTAGAACGCGTTGCCACACTTGTTTACAATAATTACAGACATAGATGCTTTAGTGAATGCGCTTCAATACCGACAAATAACCATTGGTAATATTGTAAAGTGGCGCCAAGAAAAAACAGCGTTCCGCGCAAGTAATACCCAATTCAAGCGGCCTCACATAGTTGCGAAAGCACATAGCCATGCCGAGACCTACCATGAATTTTGAAGTTTCGCCGGCATGGCCGTTGCAGAGGATTGCATATTCTACCGATGTTTTTTACTTAATGTCGATGCCGAAGCTGTGCAATCACCGTAACTGGAAACACGTAAAACAGAACGCATAGTTGTGAGGATAATACATTGAAATTATCCATCAGTAATAAGCTTATTCTTATCACATTACTTGCCATTTTTTTTCCTGCTCTTATTGGAGGAAACATCCTTTATCGCGAGGTCTCAGAAAACGTCGGTTTCACCAAACTCAATGATCTGATGAACATCATAGACGCCCGCTATATACATGTTCTTGACTTCCTCAAACAGCAACAATTCATAGTCAATACACTGGCGGACGACCGCTCGATTCATGACCGTCTCGTAAACTACTACGATGACGTCGGCAAGCATTCGCCGGCGAAAAGCAGTGAGGCACTGCAGAAAATCAAATTGCATTTTAACCACTTAAAGAGCGGCTCCTTACTCGACTGGCATGTAATGAAAAGCGAAAAGGCAGCCGGAGTTTCGCTGCAAAAGGTATTTGGTCGCGACGTCAAGTGGGACATGTACCGACTCAACGAACGCCTCTATCGTATCGATGAACTCTTCATAATCGGTATCGATGGCAAAATCATCGTCTCAACACGTGCCGATAGCGTTGGCGCCGACATGTCAGGTACGGATGTTTCTAAATATGGCCGCAATGGGCCTTATATCCGGGATGTCAACGAAGATTCCGACGGCATCGCCCGCATGGTATTTGCCGCGCCTTTGATCGGCAGTGTAAACAACGGTGCAATGACCCATGCCAAAGACGGGTTTCTGGGGATTATTGCGCTAAAAATCAGCGCAGACTTTCTTACGGATCTCATGACGGGAGACTTGGGCAACCAGATTGGAGGCAAACTATTTTTCGCCGGTTATACACCTTCCACCGACTTTTACATGATTAACAAGGAAGGTTACATGATTACTCAATCCAAGGTCCTTAAAGGCAAGAGAAAAACCATTCTCAAGCAACAGGTGCGAACCATACCGTGGCAACGCTGTGTAAACGAAGCTATTCCGGTAAGAGAGGCGCAAGAATTTTATGAAAATTACGACGGCGTCGCCGTGGGTGGCGCCTCTATGTGTGTTTTTGATCTGAAATGGACGATGGTCGTTGAACAAAACAAAGACGAGATACTCACCCTGTTCACTAGCATTGAAAGAACCATGACCATGGTCGGATTAGCGATGGCCATTGCCATATCGTTGCTTTTGTACTTTATGATAAGAAATGTGATTATCAATCCGATAAACAAGCTCTCGGATGCCACAGCACAGATAAGATACGGCAACTATGATGTTCGGATCCAATCCAGAGGCGACGACGAGGTAGGGCGGCTGGGCCTTTCCTTCAATAGGATGGCGGAGGACATACAGCAAAAAACCCTGGCACTGGTCGTTAACAATCAAAAATTGGAGGATCGCGTTACTTGGCGCACCAAGGAACTCAGCGAGGCTAATGAAGCGCTGTCCTTGGAAGTAAGTCAGCGCCAACAGGCCCAACAAGAGGCGGAACATGCCAACCAGGCCAAAAGCCAGTTTCTGGCCACCATGAGCCATGAAATTCGTACGCCAATGAACGGTGTATTGGGCATGATTCATTTGCTGAGCAAAACCACCCTGGACAGTAGACAGCGACATCTAGTTGACACCGCGACCAGTTCCAGCGAATTATTACTGAACGTGATCAATGATATTCTTGATTTCTCAAAACTCGACGCGGACAAGGTCGAACTTGAATCCATTCCATTCGAGCTGCCCGCCTTGTTGGTTCAATGCGTGGAATTGCTGACCAGTCAGGCACAACTTAAACATGTGGATCTACGATACTCCTTGAGTGCGGACCTGCCACACTGGGTCAAAGGCGATCCAACACGTCTCAGCCAAATCCTGAACAACCTGATAAGCAATGCGATCAAGTTTACCAAGCGGGGAACAATTTTGTTGTACGCCGGATTTCTTGAAGATCGCCGCATTCACATAGTCGTAAAGGACCAAGGTATCGGTATCAGCGAGGCCCAGCAGAGACTGCTGTTCCAGGCTTTCAGCCAGGTAGATGGCTCTCATACCCGAAAATATGGCGGCACCGGCCTTGGCCTGGCGATTTCACAAAAACTGGTAATGGCCATGGGTGGCAAAATTAAGGTTACCAGCAACCTCAACCGGGGATCCGAATTCAGTTTTGATTTACCGCTGGAGGTATTGCTGGACCGACCGTCTGATGCCGAGGAGCCGTCGCCAATTAACGCAACCGATGAAAACCGTGCTACCGGTGAACTTCAAGAATGGTGGTTTGGAGGTAACAGGCTGTTATTAGTGGAAGACAACCCGATAAATCAGGAAGTGGCGAAGGAAATTCTTGCTGATGCCGGATTCGATATTGATTTTCGAGAGAATGGCGCCGATGCAGTAACCGCGGTACAGTACGGTAATTTCGACCTGGTGTTAATGGATATCCAAATGCCGATAATGGACGGCTTGCAAGCCTGCCGATTCATTCGCGCACTTGGTGGTCGTTTTGCCGAGTTACCGATTATCGCCATGACGGCAAACGCTTTGGAAGGCGATTCAAACAAGAGCTTGGCCGCCGGCATGAATGGTCACATCGCAAAACCCATTAAACCGGATGCCGTATTCAAAGAAATTGCTCGCTGGGTGAAAGCAAGCAAAAAACCCAACTCGGTTTCCACAATGGCACCGGCGCCAGAGCAGCAATCGGCCATTCCTACCGTCCCTGGAATCAATGTGGCAGAGGGTTTGCAGATGCTGCGTGGCAAGTGGAGCAGCTATTTAAAGATTTTACTGAGTTTTCGCGACGTCCACACTGACACAGCGGATGCAATAATAATGCATATTGAAAATGAAGAGTTAGACAGAGCCGGCTTCCTGGCGCACCGACTTAAAGGCATCGCCGGCAATATTGGCGCACGTGACCTTTATTTAAAGGCGGGGGAGATGGAAGCCGTATGCCGGGATCAGAATCAGTCATTAGCAATGTCATCCATGCAAGAACTTAAAACGTATCTACATGAAGTAATCCACGGAATCGGAGAATTGAACAAGATTACCACTGTAGATAGTTAGCGTCACAGCAAGTCCGCGGCCGGGAATACGAAAATGGTTGCGCGTTCCGAGGCATGGGTAAAAATACGCCCACCTTTATTCAGTTCCACGATATCTACGGAAGAAGATGTTTGACGCGGCGCCATTCCTATAATGACCCGACGTCTAAAAAAAATGCCACGCGTGTGCGTGGCATTTTCCGTTGCATATTACGCCGGAAATCAGGGTTGGATATAGCTGTAACCCATGCGCTGGAAATCCGCAATAGCACTAACGCCCGCGGTAGTGTATTGCACGCCGGGAATCAGGGCCTCGGTCGCACCACCGCCATTGGCACCTTCACCCACTTCCGGCAACTTACCGGACTTGATCATGCCGCGGGTGGTATTCTGGCAGAAGTAGAAGCGGACGCCTTGCGCTATCAGCGCCTCCACTTCACCCTGGAATTGATTGGCAACAGCAACCGCCGCACCTTTTTGACTGTCCATGAAGGTATAGCCGTCCTGTAATACCAGGCTACCGCCGCCACTGTGAACAACCGCCACGATATCGTAATCCCGACCGGCAACCATGCCATTGGTAATTTCATAATCTTTGATCAGGTTGCTGATGTTATCCAGCGCATAAGCGCGTGTACAGGCGGCATTGGATACCGCGTCACGGCAGAAGTTATTGACCTGCACCACCACCTTGACGTTATTACGGTGTTTGGTGCAACGGGTGGCTTCCTGGGTACCTGAACCGAATTCTTCGTCCAGCGACTTACCACTCACCAGCCCCACCGGGCACTCTTGAATGCCTTGCTGAGCAAATGCGGAACTGGCCATGAACAGGGAGCCAACTAACAACAGAACAGAGCGAACTACTACCATGGAACCTCCAATTGATAAAGGGCTGAATACGTATTTGCGCATTATTATTTTTCGCATCCCGCAAGTACGGAGTGGCATGGCAAGGCGCATCGGAATCACTACCCGACAACGTCCGTTACTCCCTGCTTCCTTCCGTATAACCCTGATGCCGACACCGGCAGCTGGACAATGCAACAAATCGTCACGCAGGATATGATTAATCACACAGCCCAACTTTGAACTGGGTCACATAAAATGCGGGCAGACTTATCACAAAATCCGGGCCGATATACATTAATATTATAATGGTAAATAGCAGCAACTGCAGGTGATATGCCGACTTAGCAACGACTTCGCCCGATTAGCGGGCCCGTGCCTCGTGGTATAGCGCTTTAGCTTTAGCCTTAGTCATAGAATGGGGGTCGGTTGAGGGCTTTGATCGTGATGTCATTCACTACCTTGTAAATCACCCGGCGCACCACGGTCAAGGGATGGTCGGGAAACTCTTTATCGTAGGCAACGTCATAGCAATCCGCCTTGGCACCGTGATTGGTGGCAATCACGGTTTCACGGTAACCAATCAGGCCTTTTTCCGCCAACTGGCATTTGAACTCCAGGCAGGAATTTTTAAACGGGACGGTGAGCGTGGCCACAAACATAAGACCCGGGGTGGTTTGCGGCAAGGCATAGATGGTTAAAAAACTTTTCACATTCCCCACATAACACAGTTTTACATCGACATTCCTGATGCCGCTGTCGTGTTTCATCAGACCGAATGCAAAACGAGGATTGGCTTTCTTGTCGTAATAATCAATGACGGCTTTCTTGGAAAACTCGTCCGGTACCTTGGGTTCACCCCGAAAATTCTTCACGATGATGACGATACCGGCGCGATTGACATAATAGTCCCCAAGGTCATCTTCGCCTTTTAGCTGCCATTTGCGGGGATTCAAGGTATAGATCGTGCTTTGCATCGACGGATGACTTTCCAAATATACCCGCATGCAGCACGCGCTTCTTATCACGGCATACAATACGGACTGAAATATTATGGCACTGCTTAGGCGCCTTTACATGAGCCCAAAGCGTCATCAACGCCGGGCGGCGTTCATGGGTTATGCAGAGATTTTATCGGCTAGGAATCGCCGAGCTTAACCCGACAAAAGATATGCTTCCAAAGAAAGAACTACAACCACGCTATATATAAAGCAGGGCAAGCCCGATGTAACAAATATTCGCGTCACCCGTCGTTATGTTCCACCCATGCGGGGTGTGTTTAGCACGTCGGCTTTTATCGCGCATGGATCAACAGCCGGATCGTAATACGCACCCGACATTGAACACCAGGTATGGCGGGAGGGGGCGTGGTACCTTAAAAGTGTATGGCCCGCCCGTCCACCATCATGGCGGCTTCATGCACTGCCTCGGACAGGGTGGGATGGGCGTGTACGGTGCGCGCCAGGTCTTCGGCGCTGGCACCGAACTCCATGGCCAGTACCGCTTCGCTGATCAACTCGGAGGCATTGGGGCCCAAAATATGGACCCCCAGAATGAGATCGGTCTGGGCATCCACAATAATCTTGACCATGCCCTCGGGATGCCCGATGGCGCGAGCCCGACCGCTGGCCTTAAAAGGAAAGCTGCCGGTGCGGTAATCCACACGATCCCGACGCAAATCCTGCTCGGTCTTCCCCACCCAGGCAAGTTCCGGCCAGGTGTACATGACAAATGGAATCGCGCTGTAATTCACTTCCGGCAACTGACCGGCAATACGCTCCGCAACGGCGACCCCTTCCTCGGAGGCCTTATGGGCCAACATCGGCCCCCGCACCACGTCGCCGATGGCGTAAATATTTTCGATGCTGGTAACGCAATGATCATCCACTTCGATAAAGCCTTGATCGTCCAACTTGATACCGATAGCTTCGGCATTGAGTCCGGTGGTAACCGGACGACGGCCGGCGGCCACCAGCAATTTCTCCACTGTCAATTTTTGTTCGCCGCCGGCGTCTTGATAAGTGACGGTCACTTGTTTCGGTGACACCTTGACGTCCTGCACCTTGGCTCCCAAGCGCAGATCCAGCCCCTGATCACCAAAGATTTTAAACGCAGCCTTGGCCAGATCCTGATCAACATTGGGTAGAAAGACTTCACGACGCTGCAATATCGTGACTTTCGCGCCCAAGCGCTGCCATACACTGCCCAACTCTAAAGCGATCACACCACCACCGATGATACCCAGGCGTTTAGGCACACTGTCGAACGCCAGGGCATCCGTGGAATCGACAATACGCTCATGGTCAAACTCCATATCCGGCAGCGCGGCGGGCACGGAACCGGTGGCGATGATAATGTGCTCGGCCTCCACCACATCGGTCGTACCATCGTTGGTACGCACTTCAATCTGATTACTGGACACCAGACGTCCGGTACCCGCTTTGAAAGTCACCTTGTTCTTCATGAACAGAGTGGCCACTCCGGAGGTCAGGGAACGCACCACGTCATCCTTGCGCGCCAGCATTTGCGGGAGATTCAGCGACAGCGTTTTGATATCGATACCGTGCGCGGCAAATTGGTGTCCGGCCGCGTGAAATCGCTCCGAAGAATCCAGCATGGCCTTGGAAGGAATACAGCCGACGTTAAGGCAAGTACCGCCGGGCGCGGCTTTACCCTGCGCATCCACCCATTGATCGATACACACGGCACGCAGACCAAGCTGCGCGCAACGAATCGCGGCTACATAGCCACCGGGCCCGGCACCAATTACCGCGACATCGAATTTTTGCATATTAGACCTGCAGCAGGATGCGCGCCGGGTCCTCCAGCGCCTCTTTCACCGCCACCAGAAACAACACGGCATCATGGCCGTCCACGATACGGTGATCATAACTCAGCGCCAGGTACATCATCGGCCGCACCACGACGGCGCCGTTCTCTACCATCGCCCGCTCCTGAATCTTGTGCATGCCCAGAATGGCGCTTTGCGGTGGATTCAATATCGGCGTCGACAACATGGAACCGAAAATTCCGCCATTGGAAATGCTGAACGTTCCGCCGGTCAGCTCATCGAGAGTCAGCTTCGCATCCCGCGCGCGCACCCCGAAATCCGCCACGGTTTTTTCAATGTCGGCAAATGACTTCTTGTCCGCGTCGCGCAAAATAGGCACCACCAGACCGCGCGGACTGCCCACGGCGATGCCGATGTCGAAGTAACCGTGATAGATGATGTCCTCGCCGTCCACGGAAGCATTAACCACCGGGAATTTTTTCAACGCTTCCACGACGGCTTTGGTGAAGAATGACATGAAGCCCAGTTTGACACCGTGTTCTTTCTGAAAACGCTCCTGATAACGGGTACGCATTTCCAGCACCGGCTGCATATTGACTTCATTGAAGGTGGTGAGGATCGCCGCAGTTTCCTGCGCCTGCTTCAGTCGCTCAGCGATACGTGCCCGCAACCGGGTCATGGGTACGCGCTGTTCCGGGCGCTCGCTGCCGGCCATTCCACCCGGCTGCACCAGACTGAAATCTTCGCTCGTGTCGCGCGCGAAGTTGACGATATCCTGCTTGGTCACCGTACCGGACCCGGTACTGGCCACTTGACTCAAATCCACGCCCTGTTCACGCGCCAGCTTGCGGGCGGCGGGACCGGTACGCATGGATTTGGCGACGGCGTTTTTGCGCACCGGCGCGGGGGTGGACGCCGCCACCCGGGTATCGGGTTTTCCGATGCTGACCACCTGAGCTCCGGACGACTCCTCCACCTGCGCTACCGCCTCCGTATCGATGACCGCGATCACCGCACCGGCCTGCACCACGGCGCCGTCTTGCAGCCGTAACTCGGCAAGCACCCCATCGCGGGGCGCGGGTATCTCCAGCACCACCTTGTCGGTTTCCAGATCAATAAGATTTTCGTCTTTGCGAATCGCCTCACCCTGTTGCTTGTGCCACTTGAGCAAAGTCGCTTCGGTCACGGACTCGGGCAATTGAGGTACTTTAACTTCAATCAGCATGATCGAACTCCATGGGCATATGCCTATTGTTCACTTTTTTTCTTGATGCCAAGGGCTTTCTCCACCACCGCCCGCTGCTGTTCCAGATGTCGTTGAATATATCCCACCGCCGGAGACGCGGAGGGCGGCCGGGTCGAGTAGGTCAATCGTTGTTTCGGCGTCATGCAGTCACGCAACCGCTTCATCACGTAGCGCCACGCTCCCTGGTTACGCGGTTCTTCCTGGCACCAGCGCACCGTCGTCACCTTGGGGTAGCGGGCCAATTCCGCCGCGAATTCCTGCTTCGGAAAAGGATACAATTGCTCCAACCGTACCAGGGCGATATGCTCAATATTAAGCTCACGCCGCTCCTGTAACAACTCGAAGTATATCTTGCCGCTGCACACCACGACATCGGTAATATTCTTCGGGTCCAGGGCGTCGAGCTCACCGATCACATTTTGAAACGTACCCTCTGCCAAATCGTGCACGGTCGACGTTGAAATTTTATGCCGCAGCAGACTCTTAGGCGTCATAACGATCAGCGGCTTGCGCAGGGGACGCAGCATCTGGCGACGAATCAGGTGAAACATCTGCGCCGGCACGCTGGGCACGCACACCTGCATATTTTCTTCGGCGCACAGCTGCAAATAACGCTCCAGGCGTGCCGAAGAATGCTCCGGGCCCTGACCGTCATAACCATGGGGCAGAAACATCACCAGGCCGCACAAACGTGCCCACTTTTCCTCGCCGGAACTGATGAATTGATCGATGACCACCTGAGCGCCGTTGGCGAAATCGCCAAATTGCGCTTCCCAGATCACCAGGGAATTTGGATTGCTCGACGCATAGCCATATTCGAACCCCAGTATCGCCTCTTCCGAGAGCAAGGAATCGATTACCACAAAGCTGGGTTGCGCCTCGCCGATGTGTTGCAGCGGCACGTGGATATCACCGGTTTCCTGATGGTGCAAAACCGCATGCCGGTGAAAAAACGTGCCACGACCGCTGTCCTGGCCTGAAATCCGAATCGGATATCCATCACACAATAGAGCGGCGTAAGCCAGGGTTTCGGCAAACCCCCAATCCACGGGTAACTCCCCTTGCGCCATGCGCCGACGGTTATCCATGATTTTCTGCACCGAAGAATGCAAGGCAAATCCTTCTGGAACATCAAGCAAACGATCCACCAGACGCTGGATCATGGTTACCGGAATACTCGTGACCACGCTATGCGTCCAGGAGACATCCTTGAACGGCGTCCAGTCGATAGCCAGATCGTTTTCCACGCCGGTAAGAATACCTCGCGCCACGGTGCGCCCCTCATCCAGCGCCTGACGGTACTCGTCCTTGATGCGCGCGACTTCTTCCGCGGTGATGGTGTTCTCCTTGATCAGGTACTCGGTATACAGCTGTACCAGGGTAGGATGGTGTTTGATCTTACGGTACATCATTGGCTGCGTGGCCACCGGTTCGTCGGCTTCATTGTGCCCGTGACGCCGATAGCACACCACGTCAACCACCACGTCTTTCTTGAATTGCATGCGATAATCCAGCGCGATCTGCGTTGCCTTGATCACCGCCTCCGGGTAATCGCCGTTGACGTGCAAGATCGGCGCTTGCACCATCTTCGCGACTTCCGTGCAATAGCTGCTGGAACGCATATCCATGGGATGGCTGGTGGTGAACCCGATTTGATTATTAATGATGATATGCACCGTGCCGCCGGTGGTGTAACCCCGCGCTTGGGACATTTGTAATGTTTCCATCACCACGCCCTGGCCGGCAAAGGCGGAATCTCCATGAATCAGCACCGGTAATACCTGACGTCCCACATGGTCGCCACGCCGGTGTTGTCGAGCGCGTACCGAGCCTTCGACGACGGGATTGACGATTTCCAGATGGGACGGATTGAAGGCCAAGGTCAGGTGCACGGCACCACCTTCGGTACTGACGTCGGAGGAGAAACCCTGATGATATTTTACGTCACCGGAACCCTGATTGGTCTGAGTATCAAAGTGCCCTTCGAACTCACGAAACAGATTGCGCGGCGACTTGCCCACGATGTTCACCAACACGTTGAGACGACCCCGGTGCGCCATTCCCAACACTACTTCCTTGGCGCCGTTGGCGCCCGCACGCTGAATCATTTCATCGAGCAGCGGCACCAGGGCTTCACTACCTTCCAGCGAAAACCGCTTTTGACCGACATACTTGACATGAAGATACTGCTCCAATCCTTCCGCTGCGATGACACGTTCCAGTATCTGGCGCTTTTTCGCCGGCGACAGACTCACCTCGGTGCCGCCCACTTCCAGTTGATTCTGGATCCAGCGCTTTTCCATGGTGCTGGTTATGTGCATGTACTCCACACCCAGATGTCCGCAGTAGGTTTCCTTGAGCAGCACCAGAATCTGGCGCAAGGTGGCGGTTTTGGTGCCGCCGAAAGAACCGGTATTAAATACTCGATCGAGGTATTCTTCACCCAAACCATGAAATTCAGGATTCAGATCCGGCACTTGTTCCGGAGAACGCAAATTGATGGGATCTATATTCGCATGTTGATGGCCGCGATAACGGTAGGCGTTTATCAATTGCAATACCGAAACCTGCAGCCGTTCGCGATTGCGTTTTTCGCCGTTGGTCGGCGCCGTTTCGGCGCCGGTGCTGCTCAGTGAAATTTTACGAAAGGACTGCTGCACCTGCTGATGGTCCACATCCCGGCCCGCCTGACTGGCCAGTGCGACTTGCAGATTCTCGAAATAGCGGCGCCAGTCCTCCCCGACAGATTGGGGGTCCTGGAGAAAACGACTGTACAACTCTTCAATATAGGGCGCATTACTGCCAAACAGATAACTGTTGTCCAGCAAGTATCGGAACAAATCCTTTTTTGCTAAGGCATCCATGATTTTCGATTTTTCAAATGGTTATGCATCTTATTATTTAAGCCCATGTGCACCGTTTACGCCACTCACCGCGCAGGGCACATTCCTATTTAATACTGCTATCGGCAAGGACGCTGTCCGCCTTTACGATTAAATGGCAATTTGACCGGCCTGAAGTGATGTTGTTACTTAAATGTAGCAGAGATGTCTTTACTGAAAATTAATAGGGTATCTGTAGGGGTGCTTCCTGCAGACTGGCAATTTGCTCGCGTAAGCTGAGGATATGATTCTGCCAGAAGTGCTGGCTGTTAAACCATGGAAATGCCAGCGGAAATGCCGGATCCTGCCAGCGACGCGCGAGCCAGGCGGCATAGTGCATGATACGCAGACTGCGCAGGGGTTCGATCAAGCGCAACTGGAGATAGTCAAACTCCTGAAACATTTCATATCCTTCAACGATCCAGCGCATCTGTTGCCCCATTTCCTCACGACTGCCTGACAATAACATCCACAGATCTTGCACCACGGGCCCGGTGAGACAATCATCCAGATCCACGAAGAAAGGCCCTTCCATCTCGGACCAAAGGATGTTGCCGGGATGGCAGTCGCCATATATGCGCTGATAGGGCACGGCGGTGGCGAACAGCGGATCGATGATTCGCAACATGTCTTCGGCGACGCTGCGATAGGCTTGCTCCAGATCCGCGGGCAGAAACCCCTGCTCCAGTAAAAACTGATAGGATTGGTGACCGTAGTTCTGCGGGTCCAGGCGTTGCCGGTGCTGAAACTCCGAGCGGCTGCCCACCATATGAATGCGCCCTAACAGACGGCCCAACCAGCCAAGATTCTCCTCACTGTCCAGGTCCGGCCAACGTCCACCGCGCCGCGGGTACACCGCGAAACAATAGCCCGAATATTCATGTAAACTTTGGCCGTTCTGATCCCGTAGCGGCGTGACCACCGGAATTTCCTCGGCCAGCAATTCATAGGCAAAATCGTGCTCTTCCTGAATAGCATCGCGCGACCAACGATGGGGGCGGTAAAATTTCACCACCACCGGAGCCTGCTCTTCCATGCCCACCTGGTAAACACGGTTTTCATAGCTATTGAGTGCCAATAAGGCACCCGTCGGAACATACCCCAACCCTTCCAGCGCCGACAACAGTACATCTGGAGTAAGGTTTTGGTAGGGGGTCTCCAAACTGTTCATTAATCTTGCATCCTTCTTTCGTGTAAACTAGCAGACCTCAGGGTATCTCCCCGGATTACCGCTAAAGTGCGTGATATCCGATCCGTTAATGATACGGTACGGGAGTTAACGCATTATTTATTAATGTATTTTAAGACTGTTCACAGCCATTTAACAGGCAAGGCGAATTAATGAGCAACCCCTTATTAACAATGGATAATCTGCCTCCTTTTTCGCGGATCGAACCTCAATATATCGAGCCCGCGGTGGACCAAGTGCTCCGGGAAAACCGCAGCACGCTCGACTCCCTTTATCCGAACCTGCAACAGATCAGCTGGGATGCCGTCGTGGTTCCCATGGAAGACATGGAGGACCGTCTCGACAAAATGTGGTCGCCGGTCGGTCACATGAATGCCGTGGTCAACAGCGACGCCCTGCGTGCAGCTTATAATGCCTGCCTGCCCAAATTGAGCGAGTATGCCACAGAACTGGGACAGAATGCGGCGATCTTCCAAGCCTATAAAGCGCTGGCGGACAGCCCCGAATTCAGCACCCTGTCACCCGCCCAGCAAAAAACCATCACCAACGCCCTGCGCGATTTTCACCTTTCCGGCGTCGATCTGGATCCGGTTCAACAGCAACGCTATAAAGCCATACGCCAGGACCTTACCCGCCTGCAGGCAAAGTTCGAGGAGAATGTCCTTGATGCCACCCAGGGCTGGATCAAACACACGGAAGATGCAGCCCTGTTGGCGGGTTTGCCGAAAAGCGCGGTGGCCATGGCCAAGCAGGCCGCGACCAGCAGGCAGCTGGCCGGCTGGGTGTTTACGTTAGAGTTCCCGTCCTATTATTCGGTCATGACCTACGCCGACAACCGGGACTTGCGCGCCGAGATTTACCAGGCGTATACCACGCGCGCCTCGGACCAGGGCCCCAATGCCGGGCGCTGGGACAATTCGGAAATCATGGATCAAATTCTGCGGTTGCGGCACGAAATGGCGCGCCTGCTCGGTTTCGACAACTACGCGGCCTACTCGCTGGCGACGAAAATGGCGCAACGCCCGGAACAGGTACTGACCTTTCTCCATGACCTGGCCAAACGCAGCAAGCCCCATGCGCTCAAAGAATACGAAGACCTGGGCAACTTCGCGCGCAAGCACCACGACGCACCACCGCTCGCACCCTGGGACGTGGGCTATTTCAGCGAAAAGCAACGCCAACATCTGTTCGATTTCCGCCAGGAAGAACTGAAGCCGTACTTCGCGGAACAACCGGTGGTCAACGGCCTGTTCACCATCGTCAACCGCCTGTATGGCCTGCGTATCGCGGAGCGCGCGGGCGTCGACACCTGGCATGCCGATGTCCGGTTTTTCGACATTTTCGATGACCAGGGCACCTTGCGCGGCAGCTTCTATCTGGATCTGTACGCGCGCAGTAAAAAACGCGGCGGCGCCTGGATGGACGGCTGCATCAGCCGCCGGCGCACCACCCGAGGCACGCAACTGCCGGTCGCCTACCTGGTGTGCAACCTGACCCCGCCCGTGGACGGCGAACCCGCCCAGTTCACTCACGACGAAGTGGTCACGCTGTTTCACGAATTCGGTCATGGTCTGCACCATATGCTGACGCAGGTGGACGTCATCGGCGTTTCCGGCATCAATGGCGTGGCCTGGGACGCCGTGGAACTGCCCAGCCAGTTCATGGAAAACTGGTGCTGGGAACGGGAAGCCCTGCAACTGATGGCACGTCACTACCAGACCAACGAACCCTTGCCGGAAGATCTGTATCGCAAGATGCAGGCTACCCGCAATTACCAGTCCAGCATGCAAATGATCCGGCAACTGGAATTCAGTCTGTTTGATTTCAGAATGCATCTGGAATATGACCCTGCGCGCAAGCACCATGTGCAACAGATCCTCGATGACACACGGCGCGAGGTGTCGGTAGTGATACCGCCGGAATGGAACCGCTTTCAGCACGGATTCTCCCATATCTTCGCCGGCGGTTACGCGGCCGGCTATTACAGCTATAAGTGGGCGGAAGTGCTTTCCGCCGACGCGTTTTCCCTGTTCGAGGAGACCGGTATTTTCAATCGCGACACCGGCCGAAAATTTCTTCAGTGCATTCTCGAACAAGGCGGCTCCCAGGACGCGATGGCTTTATTCAAGGCGTTTCGCGGCCGGGAACCCGATATCGAACCCCTGTTACGCCACAACGGCATTACCAACTAACGCAAGGTGACTGGTATGACTCACAAACGTGCCCATTGGATTATGTTCATTCTGCTACTGACCTGCCACCGGCTGGCACTGGCGGCTGGCGATGTCCATTACGTCACGGACCGCATCGTGCTGGATCTGTACGTCAGCGATTCGCGGATGAGTCAGGTACTGCGCTCCGTACCTACCGGTACCGCCATGACCATCCTGACCACCAATGGCCCGTTCGCCAAGGTGAAACTCAATGACGGCATCATCGGCTGGATCGATCCGAACTTTCTTACGGACGAAAAACCGATTCAAGTGCTCTATTCCGAACTGCTGGGGAAATACAAGGCCCTGAAATCAGAAGCGCAGGAACAGAGTGACAACAGCACGGAAAGCGACACCGGCAATATCGCGGCGCTCAAGCGCGACGCGAAAAATGTCGGCTGGCTGAAGTCTGAACTGCAGAAAACGCGTGACCGCGCCAAGACGCTGGAGACCGACCTGCAAGCAGCGGCCAAGGATCGGGACGCGGCAGCGGCCGAACTGGCAACCTTCAAGGCTCAATTGACCGGCACCATCATTCCCACAGCCGCACTGGTTAATAGTGACGGCGAAGAAACCAACACCAATGGCACCACCGTCATCGCCTTCCAGGAAGATATGGTCCCCGTCACCTGGTATAACTACGGGCCAATTCCTCTGGTGTGGGTCGGTGCGCTCACTTTGGGCATGCTGATTCTCGGCTATTTCGCGGGCGTGGTGCTGCTGGACCGGCGCATACGCAAGAAACATGGCGGCTTTCGCCTGTATTGATCCCGTTGAAACTCGCCAGCTGGAACGTAAATTCGCTACGGGTGCGCCTGGACCATTTATTCCTATGGCTCGACAGCAACCGGCCCGACCTGGTGCTGCTCCAGGAAACCAAAGTAACGGACGCGGCCTTTCCGCTTGAGGCGGTGACGGCACGCGGCTATCACGCCGTTTTTCGGGGCCAGAAAACCTATAATGGCGTGGCTATCCTGGGCACTGCACCGTTGACCGCCATCGACCTGGCGTTGCCGGAAGTGCTGGCCCGAGAACAACGCCTTTGCGCCTGCCTCAGCGCTGACATCCTGGTGATCGATGTCTATGTTCCCAACGGCAGTGAAGTCGGTTCGGAGAAGTACCATTATAAGCTGGAGTGGTTGCACGCCTTCGGCACGCTGGTGCAATCCCTGCTGGCCACCTACCCCAGGATAATCATCGCCGGAGATTTCAATATCGCCCCCGAGGACCGGGACGTTTACGACGCCGAAACCTGGCACGAAGCGATTCTCTGCTCCACCCCGGAACGACACGCTTTGCAGCGTCTGTTCGAACTGGGTTTTGCCGATACCTTTCGGCTGCACCACCGGGAAGACGAACGCTTCAGCTGGTGGGACTACCGCGCCGCCGCCTTCATCCGCAACCGGGGCCTGCGTATCGACCTGATCCTCGCCAGTGAACCCCTGATCAGCGCCTGCCGCGCCGCCGATATCGATACCGTGCCCCGCGGCTGGGAGCGGCCATCGGACCATGCGCCGGTGCTCGCGGAATTCAACACCTAAAATAGCCCGTCCCCGCCACCCCCGCGAGTGGTATCATGCGCACCATGATCTACCGTGACCTGCGTGATTTTTTACGTCAACTGGAAGCCCTGGGCGAACTCAAGACCATCGACCGGGAAGTCGATCCGTACCTGGAAGTCACCGAAATCTGCGACCGTACCCTGCGTCAGGGCGGGCCGGCGCTGCTGTTCAAACACCCGAAAAACAGCAGCGTTCCCCTGCTCGGCAATTTGTTCGGCACCCCGCACCGGGTGGCCCTGGGCATGGGCGCCGACTCCACCGCCGCCCTGCGGGACATCGGCCGGCTGCTGGCGCAGTTGAAAGAACCGGAGCCACCCAAGGGTTTCAAAGACACCCTGGATAAACTGCCGATCTTTAAACAAGTATTGAACATGGCGCCCAAGGTGGTCAGCCGCCCCCCCTGCCAAAAGCATGTACTGCAAGGCAGTGATGTGGATCTGGGCAAGCTGCCGATCCAGACCTGCTGGCCCGGGGATGTGGGTCCGCTCATTACCTGGGCGTTGGTCATTACCAAAGGACCCTACAAGAAACGCCAGAACCTGGGCATCTACCGCCAGCAGGTGATCGCTAACAACAAGGTGATTATGCGCTGGCTGTCCCATCGGGGCGGCGCACTGGATTTTCGCGACTGGCAGGAAGCGCACCCGGGAACACCGTTTCCCGTGGCCGTGGCCCTGGGCGCCGATCCCGCGACGATTCTCGGCGCGGTGACGCCGATTCCGGACACCTTGTCGGAATACGCGTTCGCCGGCCTGCTGCGCGGCGCGCGCACGGAACTGGCGCAATGCGTGAGCTGTGATTTGCAGGTGCCCGCGAGCGCGGAGTTCGTACTGGAAGGTTACATCGACCCCCAGGAGACGGCGCTGGAGGGGCCTTACGGCGATCACACCGGTTATTACAACGAACAGGAAACCTTTCCGGTGTTCACCATCACCCACATCACGCACCGGGACGATCCTATCTATCACAGCACCTACACCGGACGCCCCCCGGATGAACCGGCGGTGCTGGGCGTGGCCTTGAACGAAGTGTTCGTGCCTATTCTGCAGAAACAGTTTCCGGAAATCCGCGATTTCTATTTACCGCCCGAAGGTTGCTCGTACCGATTGGCGGTGGTGAGCATGAAGAAGCAGTACCCCGGCCATGCCAAGCGCGTGATGATGGGCGTATGGTCTTTTCTGCGCCAGTTCATGTACACCAAGTTCGTGATCGTCACCGACGATGACATCGACATCCGCGACTGGAAGGACGTGATCTGGGCCATGACCACGCGCATGGACCCGGCCCGCGACACCACACTCATCGAGCACACACCCATCGATTACCTGGACTTCGCCTCGCCGGTGGCAGGCCTGGGGTCTAAAATCGGCTTCGACGCCACCAATAAATGGCCCGGCGAAACCCAGCGCGAATGGGGTACACCGATCGCCATGAGCCCGGAAATCAAAGCCCGTATCGATGCGATATGGGATGAGCTGGGTATCTGAATTTCGATTTCCGATACAAGCCTGATGGCATACAGTGCGCCTGAATGAGTAAAAACCCATCAACAAATACCGCGGCAGTACCAACCGCAGGGTGCGTATTGCGCACCGGCTCTTGGTGCGAGACCGTGTAACAACGCTCCTACTTATTGTGCCCCGTTACTGATTCTAGGGTGCGTATCACGCACCGGTTTTTGACCTGAACGAAACCAAGGCATGTGGCTCCGCTGCGGATTTCCCGCCAGCCAATATATCGGTGCAGGAAATAATGGCGCATCTCGTTCGGCTGCTTCTCGACCAAAAAGCAAAAGCCGGTGCGTAATACGCACCCTACGCGGAATTTCACTCGCGGCGACGCACAGTGCGCCACGCCATTACACAGGACGATACAGAATCACCGTCAGATCATCGGGCTTGGAAGGCGTAGTAGCATCCGGGTCGGCGGCGCGCATGCGTTGCTGGCACAGCGTAATGAGTTTATCCATGGCCTTGACCAGGGGACCGATGCGAATGATGTCGACGATCTCCGGCACTTGCAGATTATCGAACAAGCCGTCGCTGGCAATGCACACGGTGTCGCGCAGCGCCAGCGGCACCGCCGGCCCCATTTCAATGCGCATTTCCGCGGCACCCAATACATTGGACACAATGTGCCGATCCTCGTGATGCATGGCTTCGGCTTCGTCCAACATACCTGATTCCACCGCGTAACCCACCGGTGAATGGGAGATGGTTTGCAGTTTGAGTCGGCCCCGCTGGCCGCACACCAGAATCATCGAATCCCCAACGTGATAAGTGCGCACCGCCGCGTCGCTGACCTCCACCAAGGCCAGCGTGGTCGCGGCACCGGCGCCCAGCTGCAGGACTTTCTCGTTGGCCGACTCGATGCCGTTGAGGATGCACTCGCGCAGCAAGTCCACGTTATCGCAGGCTTTCAAGGTCGCCTCCAGGACCTTGACGGCAGTGCCGGAGGCCTGTTGACCCAGGGGCAAGCCGCCCAGACCATCCGCCACCACCAGCAACCCGTGGCTCAGGTCCAGGGCGAAAATCGCCGCCGCGTCCTCGTTCTCGGTTTCCTTGTCGTGGGCGCGGGTGGTATACACCACCGCCTGCCCGGACAGAAACGGTCGCACCGCACGCGGCACTTCCAGGTTTTCAGCAATAAACAGTTCTCTGGCTAACATGAAGATGTTTCCACTCAGGAATACCAGTCCATGGTATCGAGGTAATCACATAGTTGACCGGCGGTCTTGAACTTGCCGGCGATCAGGGTACGTTTCAGGCCGCAACACACGGCCTTGATCTCCGGTGACTGCTTGGCATAAAGCTTTTTGCCGCCGATGGCATCATAGAAAATCCGAATCAGGTCGGTCACATCATCCAGCATATTGGCAGCCGTAGGCCGTCCCCAGTGATACATGTCCAGGAGCTTAAGGTCGAAGCCCAGGCCATAGGGCCGGACGATGATATTGTCCGTGTGCAAATCCCCGTGGTACTCACCTTGATAATGGATCTGGGAAATACCCGCGGCCAAGGCATATAACAGATGCAATCCCTGGAAGGGCTCCAGTCGTTTATGCGGTTGGCGGTTGAGGTATTCGCTTAACAGGTCTCCCTCCACATAGTCGGAAATCAGGAACGTGATCTGACTGCGCCGATACGGAATGGTTTCCTGCGTCAGGTACTGGATGAGGATTGGGCAATGCCGCAGCTTGTGCAACTTCTTGGCGTAAAACAGAAAAGCCCGGTTGCGGGGGTTGCGCTGGGGAAAAAAGAATTTCGCCGCCCGCTCGATGCCCGTGAGCACCTCCCGCACCATGTAAACCTCCCCCTCCCACCCAGCCCCGAGTTTGGAAATCACCTCATATTTACCCCCCAGCACCCGGCCGGGATGGAAATCAAAGGAATCGATAGCGGTCAGCGGGGGCGATTTCTTACTCATGGGGCGGGCTTTGGCACCTTACTAAGCTCTTGATGGACTTCATGTTAACACCAAATTAGGCCAGGGTAAGCCGGCACCGCCATTAGCGGCAATTTTTATCAGGAAAATACTCCTGCCCCCCTCAGATACGGGTAGCAGCCCCCCGGCATAAATTGCTAGAATGTGCGGCTCCTGACGGGCGGGCGGCCCATCTATCAGGGCCTGTAGCTCAGTTGGTTAGAGCAGGGGACTCATAATCCCTTGGTCGTAGGTTCGAGTCCTACCGGGCCCACCAAATTTTCCAGTGTTTATTCTTTGTGCACAAAAGCATACTAAAGCCGGACCAACCAGATCATGGTTATCCGCATGCATAATTTCGCCGTTTGCTTGTTCTGCAGCGTCACCGCAATTCACTGTAATTACGCCGAACCAGCCGCCGTTAAAAACGTTCGCGTTAACGCAACGGTTAGACGCGCTTCAGGGACACTCGAAAATGTTAACTTGCATTTATGTTTTAGCACATCATGCTATGGAAATTGTTGAGAACGTCGCGACAACGCCAACCAAACGCTTGCGCCCAAATATAGCAAATAGCTACCCGGCACCTTGGTCTACGCTTTCAATCTCAGCGATCGTCGAGACCCAATCCAGTTGATTCTCGCACCATACATTGATCTTTGGTGTAATGTCGGAAGCATTGCCCAGACTTCCCAGGTACACCAAGCGTATCGATTCATAAATTGCGTTAGTGTTATAAAGGGGAGTTCCGCAACTTCGACAAAAATACTTTATCGTGTCATCCTTCCGGTAGCTGGCAAGGTTGTTCGATTTATCAGCCACAGTGAATTTGTCTGTCGGCACTATCACATAAGTGGAAAAAGCAGCTCCATTGTG
>JAHECY010000135.1 GCA_024641505.1 Gammaproteobacteria bacterium | reverse complement strand
AAGACTTCACCGCCGCCAGTCTCTACGACCGCCCCCTGGCCCAATTCGCCGCCCTGGGAGATTTTACCTACGACCAACTCCCCGGCGCCGACAACCCGGCCTTTCTGGCGGAAACCGATGAAATCATATTAACCGATGCCATCAACGCCAAAGCCGCGGCTCTTAACCATGATGCCCTGAGCATCTATAACTGGGTGCGCAATAACATCGAATGGCTCCCCACTTGGGGCGCCACCCAACTCGCAAGAATAGCGCTCCGAATCATTGCGGTCATTGTCTGTTTTTTTACCGGAATTGGTTGCATTAGTTATTTATTCAAACTGACCGTGAATACTGAAACTTCTACAGCAGTGACCAACGATTTTTTACACGATCTATAATTACATTGACACGACGAAAAACACTATAATTGAGCGCCATCATAATAAGCGCTGCGGCAAGTTTAATATCACTTCGATACCGTAATTCAATAATATTTTTTTATGCTCTCGCTAACCCAATCGAATAACGTTTTAAAATCAACCCGACCTGATTCCAATAGTCCGATAATAAATTCATGGGCTGGTTGTGCTTCAACTTCAAGCTTATAACCATTGAGTCGCAAAAAAGTATCTGTCGTAAAAAAGGCAACGCGTTTATTACCATCAACAAAGGGGTGGTTCATCAATAGCGACTCAAACAAGGCGGCCGCCATTGCAGAGATATCTTCATAATATCCGGTTTGTGGACGAAACAAAGCGCTCTCCAACATGCCCATATCACGGACACCGGCGGGACCACCGAACTTTTCAATTAAACGCTGATGAATGGCCAGCGCTTCATCCAACGATATGAACTGGACAAGATTACTTGGCGAGGAGATGGCCCAGTTCCTCATTGTCCCGGATTGAATCTTCCAGATGTTGCAACACCTGTGGACGAACGCGACGCTTCCGAACATAGTCCTGTATGGCGTCTGTCAGTACACCTGAAATATTCTGACGTGATTCTTGAGCGAGCTGCTTGAGATCTTCCCACGCAGCTTCATCTACTTTTGAACTGATTTTAATATTGGCCATCGCTGGAGCATAAATCAAAAGGGTTGACACGTCAAGATATGTCATGACAATGGGCTTAAGCTACTGTTTTACATGCTGTATTTAATGGTACTTCATTTCACCGCTCGACTCGCCCTGTGGCAACACCACCGCATGTGCCGGATTAATTCTCCACGCTAAAAATATTAACCCCGACTTCGAGCCCTCAAGAGGCGCGGTCAACAAAGCCACCGACACCTGGGTGCAAATGGACCCGAGCTTCAAGCAATACGCCTTTCAGACCGGCCTCGACATCGCCACCGTGTCCACTGTGGTTAGGCAGGCGGTGGCCGATAACTTTATCAACAGCGGCACCATCAACGAAACCGAAGGCTGGGTCAGTGGCTTTGATCCGACTATTTTAGAAAACGCGCAGGCCCGGATGCGGACGGAATCACAAACCTACCTGACCAGTCAACCGACACCGCCCACGGTGGGGGATGTGATTGGCGGGCGCAATACCATCCTGCAAGACGATAAAGGGTTTGCCGGGTCGCTACCGAACCGCGTCGTGGCCAAGAGCGCGACCATGGATAGGCTATTGTTTCAATGCTGGGTTAGCCACTGGAGCAATTTTTGCGAGGCTTACGATTCTGATGCTGCCTCCCTTTCTTGGGCCACTAAAAGAAATTAGTCTAATTGCAGGTGCTGCTACGGGATTGGCAACAATTTCAAATAAGACTATCGATCTTGTTGATAACAAGGACTTTTTGGAAGAAAAGTGCTATGAAGAAACCAAGTGAACTCCAGTTCTTTAAAAACGTTATAATCATGAGTATTGAAATTGAAAAACGCTAACAAACTAGAACGTCGTGGGCTTGTTTCTCATAATTCAAGATATACATTTACAATATTTTTATTGTTACTGACAATCCTTGCACTAATCTTTTGGCCAAAAGAGCATCTGACACTTGATCTATACTTTTTTGGACTACTTGTTTTGCTCCACTTCATCTATCTTATCGTAGCCTCCTTTCGTAACACACTGCTGCTTGAAATCGATGATAAATATCTCACTGTTCCAGGACTTGATTCATTTTCAAGATTTTATCCGTGGCGGTATTCAACAAAAATCGATTTAAGCTTGATACGCTCAATTCGAATTAAAACAATTTACGAGGGAAACTATCCAATTGCATTTTGCTTAGAAGGTGGAAAAATCGAAAAAATGACTATCCGGGAAACAGAGCTAGATATCGTTATAGAATTCCTGAAATCCAACCTTCCTTCTACTGAAATTATGATGATGCAAGTAGGTAACAAACCAGATATTACAATTTCCAAGAACAATCACTAGGGAGAGTGATATCAGGACACTCACCCAACCAAGTTCCAATACGACCAACTCCCCGGCGCCGACAACCCGGCCTTTCTGGCGGAAACCGATGAGATCGTCCTCACCGACGCCATCACAGCCAAAGCCGCGGCTCTTAACCACGATACCCTGAGCACTTATAACTGGGTACGCAATAACATCGAATGGCACTTCACCTGGGGCGCCGACCACACCCTGGGCAGCTTGAAGAGCAACAGCATGGACATCGTTGCCCTCATCATTGCCCTGCTCCGGGCCTCCCGGATCCCGGCCCGGTACGTCCACGGCGCTATCGACGTACCCATCGCCAAGCTCATGAACTGGGCCGGGGGTTTTACCAATGCCGAAGCCGCACTTCCCTTCACCGTCTCCGGAGACATCCCCACGGAGCAGCAACAGGAAATGTATGTGGTTTCGCAATTCTGTCAGTCGAGATGATGGTGGTTTACAAGCATGAGAGAGTCATCCGACTATTTCCGGATCCAGAAGAACGGATTCAAACTTTCAACGGGGTAACTTTAGGACACCCACCGAATTCGCTAGGGCAGGTCTGCGCTCGCAACAGCGCAGATGAATATCTACACAGGTGTTGAACAGCGAATCCTAATTTTTGTATCCGTGACAACGACAAAACATCCCTTCCAGGATTGCACATCTTCACATTTAAACAGCTGTTCAATTCTTGATGTCAAATGACGGCGGCTGGAATTGGCAAGTCTTATCAGCAATAAACCGTGATGTGCGCCTGGATGAAACCGTCTGATATCAGAAAAATCCAAATCCTGTGTTATCAGCAGTCGCTGTTCATTCTGAACATGCTGCCATAAAACAGCATCAGTCGCGCCAGTAAGCGATTCATCCGGTACCGTTTCGACATCACTACCGATTTTCTGTAATTGAAATTTCAAACTTGCCGGTATGTTTTCGTCGAGCTTGATTTTCATGAAGCGCGAGGAATCCCCTGAATGGGTAAATCTTCTTCAGCTGAGGCCGCGGCAAACGCGATCACAGCACGCACGTCTTCCTCAGATAGAGATGGGAAATCACAAAGAATTTGTTCAATTGTATCGCCCTCAGCAAGACTTGCCAAAATTGTACGCAGAGTAACCCGGGTACCACGTATAACCGGCTCACCTCCGCAGACAGCCGGATCACGACTGATGTGCTCTTGATAGTCCACGGTCAATGCCTCCACTTGTGGTGTACTGCTTCAGCTTGTATGAACTCACTATATCTGGATTCACCCGGAATTTGTACAAGCAAAATAATTATACATATAACAAGCTGTTATATGCAAAAACCCCTACTGTGCTACGCATGTTGGCTTCCTATTAATAGATATCCTAACATCGATGAAAGCTGTGAAACCTATGCAGCGATATCAGGACACCCACCCATTTGATTTCCAATACAACCAACTCCCCGGCGGCATCCCCACCGAGGGCGTGATCACCGGCGGCAAACTGGCCTCGGCCCGACGCGAGCACATCTGGGTGGAAGCCGCCACGGACTTCGAGCCCTCAAGAGGCGCGGTCAACAAAGCCACCGACACCTGGGTGCAAATGGACCCGAGCTTCAAGCAATACGCCTTTCAGACCGGCCTCGACATCGCCACCGTGTCCACTGTGGTTAGGCAGGCGGTGGCCGATAACTTTATCAACAGCGGCACCATCAACGAAACCGAAGGCTGGGTCAGTGGCTTTGATCCGACTATTTTAGAAAACGCGCAGGCCCGGATGCGGACGGAATCACAAACCTACCTGACCAGTCGACCGACACCGTCCACGGTGGGGGATGTGATTGCGGGGCGCGAATGAATGACGAAATAATATCGCAAACGCACGCAAAGCGACCCACAGGCCTGCTGCTAATAATCACTGGCATACTAGCCGTCAATGTCTACGGCATATACTTTGTTTTGATTGAATCCGTAACTATTGGTGTCGAGCTCGCCATTTTCGAACTATCCACACCACTCATTGCTATTGGTCTGTGGAGAAAAAGCAAGATAGCAAGAATTATGCTAATTTCTATACTCTGGATTATTCTACTTCTATGCGTGCCCATTATTACTCTACTTATGGGCCAAAGTATTTTCAAACCAGATAATGGTGGAAAAATCTTAGGAGTGTTTGTTTTTATCTTTACGATAATCGCCATAGCGGTATTAGCGATACGGTACCTCAACTCAAGAAATTTATTGGATTACTACAATAGCGCGCAATGACAGAGGCTAACCGCCGCCGGCAATCATTGAAATCTAGAGCACGCTGGGCTCGGCGGCGCCGTCGGTGGCAGGACTCTTGGACCTCACCGGTCGCTGTTCATCACGAGTATCGGAAGGGGCCATGCGCCAGCGCTTGGCGGTTTGCTGCGCCGGGGCGGATTCCTGCACCATACGCTGGTCGACGCGGGGATATTGTTTGAGTAACAGGTCCATGTCGCGATCGGATTTTTCACTGGTGACTCGGGTATAGATGGTATCACCCACGTGCAGGTGGATGTTACCGAGATAACTTGCTTTGCCGGCCTGTATGTTGACGATAAGCGGCGGTGTTTCATCGGGGTAATATTTGTCGCGCACCGTCAGACTGTAGTAACCGTCGATCTCATACTCCCCGACCGGCAGCTCCAGCACCGCCAGACGACCGGCGAAACGCTCCTTGGGCAAGGGACATTCTCGTTTGTCGTAGGTCCAACTCGAGTGATCCTCGAAGGGGATAAGCATGGTGGTGCGTTTCCCCTTGGCGCGCATGCGCACGAAATGGGAGAAGCCACATTCTCCGGAATACGTCAATGACATCACCAGCAGCCCTTTATCACTGCCGGCGGCCATCATGTAATCCGGCCCTACATTGGAAGGAATGGTGCTACAGCCACCGAGCGTGACAAGCAGCAAAATCCCCAGTACTGATAAGCGACCCATTCCCTACTCTCCTGACTGCGATACCCCATGAGATCGTTGTTATTGTTGTGGCCGCTCCATAGGCGGCTGACGATCTATCCCATCTGACAGTAAAGGAACCTCTGCTAGAGATTCCGTGAGCGCAGAGCGGCGCTCACCACTTTCCCGGCATTGCTAAGCGTCGGCAAAATGGGGAATAGCGACCATCACACTCCCCGCCTATCGGTTCTGATGACACCAGGGACGGTCCCGTCAGCGCACCCGATTTCGGTACGAAATGGCAGCGTAATCATTGATTCCTGGTTAATGTTAACACATGGGGAATGAATTCAGCCATGGCGGCAGATCAAGCACGTAAGCCACGGATCTTTGAGCAAAAGCCGCTAAGGCTTGCCGAATGCCGGCAGTTATGTAAAAAAACAAACGCACCCCGTTCACGCACCGCGTCTTCGTTATGTAAAAAAAAGGGCGCTCAACAAGAGCGCCCCCGCGCAGGTTGAAAAGGGTTAGATAAGACCACCCAGCCATGTTGCCGGGGCCGGCCGATGGCACGCCTCGCACCCCGTGTTAAACGCCGGATGCGTAGGCGAAACACCTGAGGCAGTCTGGCCGTTGTGACAGTCGACGCAAGCACCCACCACCTGGGCATGGTCGACATTAGCCGCCAACACCGGCACCCACGGTGCCGGGTAACTTTCGTGGCAGGTCTCGCACAAATCCGAAGTAGGTAGGTGGATCCGTGATTTGCCGCTGGCATTAACACCGTCGTGGCACGACACGCAGGTCCCCACCAAGGTGGTGTGATCCGGCACGTTACCATTACCGGGACCTGGCCCAGGTGCAGGTGCAGGTGCAGGTGCAGGCAGCCATGCCCATGCCGTGGTGGCGTGACAGACATCACATTCGTCCTGGGTCACTACATGCACGGCGGGCAAGCCATGGCAGTTGCTGCAGACACCAAGCACCTGAGTGTGATCCACACGGGCCGAGACAACGGGAACCCAATGGGCCGGGAATACTTCATGGCAGGCAGCGCAAACATCGGTGCTGGCGATATGCGTCGCCAATTTACCGCTGGCCAGCACACCGTCATGGCAGTTGACACAGGCACCGAGCACCTGGGTGTGATCCACCACTGCGGGCAACCAAGCATCCGGCGCGTGACAGGCGGTGCACTCATTGCTGGTCGGTAAATGCGTAGCCGGCTTTTCCGTGACTTGCGCCGGGTCTAACGCTGGCACCCAGGCCGTTGTGGTATGACAAACATTACACTGCCGGTTGGTTACCACATGGGTTGCGAACTTCCCGGTGGCAATCACGCCATCATGACAGCTTTCGCAGGTACCGATGACCTCCGCATGACTCAACGCTACCGGTGGCGCATAAGAACCGTTGACATGGCACGCTTCACAACGATCGGTACTGGAAATATGGTTCGCCGGTTTACCGGGATTGGGACTGGGGCTGCCGGGCACGCGCGGGTCGACTGCTGCCAGCCAGCTTGTGACGTTGTGGCAACGATTGCAGGGTTCCGAGGTAACGATATGACTGGCGCTCTTGCCACTGGCCTGGGCTCCGTCGTGACACGAGGAGCAAACACCCAGCACCTGACCATGATCCACTGTCCCTGGTAACCACGCATCAAGGCGATGACAGGCGGCGCACGAGTCATTGGTCGCAATATGGGTAGCGGATTTACCCGTGGCATCGATCCCATTATGGCAGGACTCACAAGTACCAGTCACCGCCGGATGATTTACGGACGGGTCGGTGTTACCGCCGCGACTATTTTCGATGGTGGCGGTGATGATTACCGTATCCGGCGCACTGTCACCGACACCGTCATTGACCGTCAAGGTCACTAGATATTTACCGGCCATATCCACCGTGAAAAACGTTTCAGGACTCGTCGCGTTCTCCAGCACACTGCTGCTGCCTTCCGGCAATTCGGTCAGGGTCCAGGCATAAGTGATTTCATCACCGTTAGGATCAAAAGATAGTCTGCCGTCCAGCTTGACCACAGTCCCCACGGTGACTGTCTGCGGGAATCCGGCAATGGCTCGCGGTAAAACATTTTCACCATTCAAACAGCCGGTCAAAGCGACATATAGTAGGATCAGAAACAACTTCCCGATCAGCAAGTGCAGCCGGATATTACGCGTACCGGTAACCATAGATTTCCCCTCTCAACAAAGCAGTTTAAAAACGCCTGGTTAAAGTTTTGCAGACGCCGTCTCGGCTTGCATCCTTCGCCGATAGGTCTCAGTACGCAGCGCCTCGGCAAAAGGTTGCATCTCTGGCCATGCCCGGGAATTCTTTGCAGAATATTTGCGCAGGTCGCTAAATATATCGGATTATTATTCTCACCAAGGAACCCTTCACAGCAATCCAGCGTACTATGGTTCATGCGGACGATGACATACTGACGCGGATAAAACATCACCAACATCAGCGAGCGGCTTTGAATACCCATGCTCCGACCGCAACAATATGTCAGATGAGCTTAAATATACCTAAAATAGCAACATAAAAGACCTGTGCGCGGTAACGGTGGCACATTAGAGAGCGCATGGTGGACGGACCTTACATATAAGTATTATGTAATATGCTGGTGGCTTTATGGTCCGCTGCGCGCATCGGGACCGGAATTTGACGGGGAGAGAAATCAGCGGCCCTTGCAGGACGACTGATCAATGCGGTAATGAAGAAACTCAGTAAATTTGAAGTCCTGCTGACGTCGCACTTGAACGACATGTATCGCTTTGCCTTCCGTTTGACGCGCCATAAAGAAACAGCGGAAGACCTGGTACAAGATATGTTTGTGAGCCTGGACATGAAACAGATCAATCCCGACAGTTTACGCAATCCCCGCGCGTGGCTTGGCAAGATACTTTATTGTCGATTCGTCGAGCACTGGCGTCGAGAACATCGCTCCCCACTGGGGATCGCCGTGACCGGCACCGGCACCGGCAGTCCGGATGATAACTGGCACGACCATCCCCAACTCGACACCACCGAAGATTTTCAGGCGGGTCCGGAAACACTGGCCATGGAAGCGGCCGATCAGGCGCTGCTGCTTGCCGCCCTGGAACAGCTGAGCGACGAACATCGGGACATTATCGTGTTGCATGACGTGGAAGGTTATACTTTTCCGGAACTGCAGGAGATTCTTGAGGTACCGGTCGGCACACTGAAATCCCGGCTGCATCGGGCACGCCATAAATTGCAATTGCATCTGGAAGCGACCAACTATTTTGAACATGAACAGAACCGGCAATACGCCAGGGCGGTAAAATGAACTGCCAGCAGCTACAACTCAACTGTGGTGAAATCCTCGACGGCGACAGCGATCCGACTCAAGAGTACGCTCTACTGCAGCACTTGAAGCACTGCCACGCATGCACCACGCATCTGCAACATCACATGCAGCTCAAGCGTCTGCTGCGCCAGCTGCACGCGCCACCAGCCGATCCGAATCTGGCGCAGCGCATTATCAACCAACGCCACGAAAACAGTTTCCATTTGAGCGCCTGGTTGCAGCGCCACGCGGCAAGCTCGATGATGCTGGCGGCGTCACTGGCGCTGTTCATTTTCAGCGCACTCCTGCCATGGACGCCACCGGACGCGCCCAGCGGTAACAACGCAGTTGTCAGCGCCACACTGGATCGCAAGCAAACGCTTAATCTGGTATTGCACTCGGCAGCCGAACTCGACCAGGTTACGTTCGCCGTGATCACGCCACACGATCTGCCGCTGCAGGGCGGCCGGGAAAAACACTACCTGCAATGGACCGGCCAGCTGAAAAAGGGCGATAATCTCATGTCCCTGCCGATTCAGGCCACCGGTAACGGCACTGGTAAACTGATCATGGAAATACGGCACAACGGTGCCAGCAAGCAGTTTGTGGTACAAATCAATCACGATGGCGACAACAATGTGTGACGCACCTATACCTCATATTCGGAACGCGCGCGCGCGCGGCAGGACCCAATACCGTGTGACTGGCTGTCTTGTCCTGATGCTGACGGGTATTGCACCGGCGGCGGCGGG
>JAHECY010000213.1 GCA_024641505.1 Gammaproteobacteria bacterium | reverse complement strand
CTGGTCCAACCAAGCAATTTTATCACTGTGTGTTCGCTAATAACGGCGGAACTGGATTGCAAGCGGCTTACGGTGATTACGATGTGCGCGATTGTGTATTTTTCGGCAACACGACAGATATAACACTGGGTACGTCCGGAACGTGGAATGCAAGCTGCGATTATAATGCAACCGATGAGGGGAGCTTCCCCGCTGGGAATATTGGCAACAACGGCATTGTCAGTATAACCAGTGCCGCATTCACTAACGCAGCATCCAATAATTTTCACATGTCTGGAACCGGCTCGGCGCTCTATCATGCCGGGGTTACGATTTCAGGCTATACGACTGACGTTGATGGTGATGCCTGGCATTCAACAACGCCAAGCGTGGGTTTCGACGAAATAGCGATCTTATCCGGCGACCTAAGTTCGTCCGGAACCTCGGTTGTGTCTGGTGTTGGGCAGAGTACCGCTGCGGCCGATCTGGCGAGCGCCGGAGTCTCAGTTACCGCAGCCGTTGGCCAGGGGATTACTTCGTCCTCCTTCACCCTTTCTGGCGCAGCTTCTGTCTCAGTCGATGGATTGGCCTTGCGATCAGGGGTATTGTCCGCCGCCGGGGCGTCAGTGGTATCCGGGGCGAGTCAAAGTATTAGATCGGCGGTCATGGATTCTCAAGGGGCTGCAATCGTAGCGGGAGCGGGAGGTAGTGCCGCTAATGCGGTAGCAGCATCATCTGGAACCGGATTAGTGTCGGCGACAGGGATCAGTCTTGCAACGGGCATCGGCAACGCGGCTGGATATGCAATGGTGTCGGCGGTGGGTCAAAGTACGGCGCAATCGGCGTGGTCTGCTGCGGGCGCAGGTATTGTTATTGGTCGCTCCCCGTTTTACAGCGCCGATCACAAATACATCGTATCTCCACAAAATTCAAAATGGGTTATAGATCATAAGAATACAAAGATCGCTGTTAACGATAATCACACTAAATGGGCACTATAATCGATGGAAAAGCAACCCAGCGAAAACATTTTATACGATATCGACTATACCGGTCGATTCATTGATCGCATCAGCGATGGTGTTATTACAAACCTATTATCAGTGATTTCAACCGCGTCAGATCCAGCAGGATTAGTGTTCGGTACGCCATCAATTTCCGGGTATGTGGTTCAAGTTGGTATATCTGGAGGGGTTGACGGCACTACCTATAAGATCACGCAGCAAATTCAGACCGACAAAGATGCAGTGGTTGAGGAAGACTTTTATCTCGCTGTGGTGGATCGATGACCGCGCTGGTCATTACCGACTTTGACGGACTAAGGCCGCGCACATCCGAAGAACTCCTCCCACCAAAAGTCGCGCAAGTTGCACAGAACTGTGACCTTCGGGCGGGGGAAATCCGTCCGATCCGGCAAACCGTGCTCGATTGGACACCGACAAAGCCCGGCACCATTCAAAGTATTCACCGATTCGCCAAGGCCTACTGGTTCCATTGGTCTGCTGATGTGGATGTTATCCGAGGGCCGATTGCCGGCGACACCACTGAGCGCACCTACTGGACCGGTGATGGGGCACCAAAAGTCACCGATTCGACGATTGCGACCAGTGGTGGCGGCACTGATTACCCTAATAATGCCTACACGCTGGGAATTCCTGCGCCCACCACTGCGCCAGTGGTGGCCTTGCCGACCAGTAGTGCTGTTGAAACTGGCGCCATTTCTTTGATCACGTTCACCCGCAGCGACGGGGCTGTTTATTACATCCCGGTAATCACTAGTACCGCTCATGGCCTGGCGGTTGGCGATGTTATCGAGTTTTCCAGTGTTGGCGGCACGGTCGAGCTGAACGGTAATCGATACACTGTTGGCGGCGTACCGACCGTCAATACGTTCACCCTGCGCGATGTGGAGCAGTTGCCCCTGACCGCCTACACCTCTGGCGGCACATGGAAGCGGTATTACGCGGACATCAACAGCACCACCTACGTTTACACCTATGTCACCGGCTGGCTGGAAGAAGGCCCGCCAAGTCCCGCCAGCATTATCCTGGACGTACCTAACGGTCATACCGTTGATATCAGCGGCATGGAAACCGGCCCGGCCGGCAGTTACAACATTATCGCCAAGAACATCTATCGCACTAACACCAGCAGCATCGGCACCGACTTTCAATTCGTGAAGCAGGTACCCCTGGCGACGACATCGACGACGGAGAATATCCGCCGCGAGGCTCTGGGCGACCCCCTGGAAACCATCGGATGGGAGCCTCCGCCGAACGACCTTAAAGGTCTGATTATCCTGCCCAATGGCGTGGCCGCAGGATTTGTCGGCAACACCTTATATATGTCCCCTCATAACAATCCCCATGCTTACCCTGTGCGATACCAGCAACCGACCAGTTTTCCCATTGTTGGGCTTGGACATTTCAGCACTACCATCGTGATTTGCACTGAAGGAGTCCCAGCAATCGCGTCCGGTTATGACCCGGAAAGTACGGCCTTGGAGGAAACCGAAGACCCCCAAGCATGTGTATCAAAACGCAGTATTGTGTCGATGAATGTGGGAGTGGCCTACGCTTCTCCTG
>JAHECY010000134.1 GCA_024641505.1 Gammaproteobacteria bacterium | reverse complement strand
CCAGTACCACCAGTACCACCAGTACCACCAGTACCACCAGTACCACCAGTACCACCAGTACCACCAGTACCACCAGTACCACCAGTACCACCGGTGCCACCGGTGCCGCCGTTACCGCTGTTTCTCTTTACAGGAGTCCATCTGCGAGTGGTGTGGCAATCGTCACAGGTATCAGGAGCCGGCTTATGATCGTCTTCCTTACCCACGGCGATGGTGCCATTGTGGCAATCGACGCAAGGTTTGCCGGCGATGTTGCGGTGACTGAACTGTCTGCCGCCATCGGGTGTGCCCTCACTCTCTTCATCGTCTGCGGCGCTGTCATCGCGGTCATCGCCGGCATTGCTACCACCACCAGTGTTGCCAGTGCCGCCGGTGGAACCACCGGATTCACCATCCCAGGAAACGGTGTTATGGCAGGTGCCGCATTCGGCCGAGGTGTTGGGATGATCGTTGGGCTTGCCGCTGGCGATCGTGTTGTCATGGCATCCGCTGCAGCCACCAATGACCTCTTTGTGGTCGACCATTGACGGAATCCAGATACCCAGGGTATGGCAGGCCTCGCACACATCGCTGGCGGGTATGTGGGTCGCCGGCTTATCCCCGCTGTGACAATTCGCGCAGGGTCCTGAAACGTCAGGATGCACGAACGTGGACGTGCCGGCACTGCCGCTGTTCGATCCGGTCTGGCCGTTACGGGATGCCTGGGTCACCACCAGAGAGCGGCGGCTTTTCTGTCCGCTCCGGTCAGTCACCGTCAAGGCCGCCGTATAGGTACCGATGGCGTCAGCGGTAAAAGTTGGCGTTGCCGAGGCGGCGTCTGTCAGGGTGGCGTTGGAACCGTCGGGTCGGCGCAGTAATTGCCAGTTATAAGTCGAGGCTGATCCATTGGCCGATTGGCTGCCATCGAGCATGACGACATTGTTGACCTGTACTACCTTGTGGGTTCCTGCGTCTGCGGTCGGCGAACTGTCTGAATTACCGGAAGAATCGCCGGAATCGTTGGCGCAAGCCGAGAGCAATAAAAATGGCACTAGAGTGAGCGTAAGCCCCAGGCCGGATATCTTTTGTTTATACATCGCTATCTTCTCCTTGTTTCCTTGCGTGTGTAAAAGAACACCATTTTTAAAAAGCACTACCCTTGCTTTTTCCTTCACTTGCCGGAGGCCTGAGATCGTTACCGCACACAGCGGTGGTCTGCAGAGCTTCCCCTGGAAAATTGGCGCGTCAACGCCGTGCCATTTTCCTCCCACTGCCTTTCTAGTTGTCAATTTCCGCGCTGTCCCAGGCAATAGTGCCGCCAGTTACCGCACCGCGCACTTTTACGCTGGTTCCCGGCTGCGCCACGCCATAAAATTCCGCGGCGCTGATGACCTGGTCGCCAAGCTTAGGCGCCTGGTCATCACCATCGGTCTGGAACTCGAATGTGGCCGCCGTGGTATTCACGGTAATGCTCAGCAGGGTGAAGCTCACTCCTGCCATCACGCTATCGATCGGCGCCTGCAGCACGACTTTGTTGTTACCGCCGCCATGATTGTCGATCCGGGTTGCGTTGACGGTGTGTTGCCCCGTTTTATAGCCGCGAATACGGATGAAGTCGCCCAAGGTGAAACTGTCGCTGGAGGTGCCGGGGCCGCCACCGCTTCCCCCCACGCCGTTACCCATGCTGCCGGTGTTGGCTGATCCGCCAAGACGCGTGTTGCCATCGACCTTGATCGAGATGCCGTCGAGGCCGGCAACGGTCAGCAAGGCACCGTCATTGGTGGCCAGCGTACCTTCGATGCGCACATTGTGTTTGAAACGCAGCCATTGCGCCTGCAATTGACCGTTGACGATGCGGCCGGTCACTTCCAGCATCACTCCCACGTCGATATCTTCCGCTGTACCGTCTTTGTAGCGGGTGGTGTCGTTGGTGGTCACGACCACGTCGCCAATCTTGAATTCAGCGGCGCTGGTGTATGCGGTGACATAGCCTTCGACTTCGACATGCGGCTGGTCTTCCATGGAAAAACCCACCGGCGTCACCACGGTGGCCAGCAGGGTGCCCATCACCAGTTCGGTAGAGCCTTTGACTTTAACCAGTTGGCCGTCAGCGGGCACGCCGCCGTCAAGCCCATCGGTATGCGCGTTACTGAAATCGATAATAAGTTTTCCGATATTGAACGTGGCGCCACTGATATCCTGTGCCAGCCCGACCAGCCGGTACTCGTGCAGCGGCGCACTGATTTTCTTGATCAGTGTGGCTTCGATAATGCCGCTGGCCAGCACATGGCCATGCACTTTGACTTCGTCGCCGATGGTCAGGTCGGCCAAGCCGCCAGCGATGGAATCATGTACCCGGGTCTGATCGGTAATCTGTATGGTTTGTCCCAATACACCGAGGGAGTTGCTGCTTGCATCGAATAAGCCATCCACGGGTCCCTTGATCATGCTGCTGATGGCGACGCGCTCGGCATTGCCGTTTTTGCCGTCATCGTCGATCGATCCATGCACGGTGACGTTTTGTCCCACTTCCAGATCGCTTTCCGCTGTCGCTTCGTCATCGTTGCTGATTTGGCCGCCGGCGGTACGGTAGTGAATATCGTTGACATAGACGCTGCCCAGTGCCGTCACTATACCCATGGACACGGCCTGGGGCTCACTCATGTGGACCTTGTCCGTGGCGCCGGTGCCCTCGGTGCCGCCGCTGCAAGCGCTCAGCAGCAAAATACTTGTGGTCAGGAACAGGCTTGTCATTTCCGTAAAATGTTTGTTCATGGCGATATCTCCGTCGCTGAAAACTTCTCGAAATAATACACACCGATGCCGGCCATACACCGGCCCTGGCCATGGGCTTCGGGATTGATATCCCGGTCGTAGGGTTGAATCAATTTGTCCATCAGCTCGATGAGTTGCTGGCCGTGGGTTCTGCTCAAGATTCTGATCTGCGCCAGCGCTTCTTCCGGCAGATTGTCGTAATACACTTTGCGTTGAAACAAAGGCGCATCTTTGCTTTGCAGGTTGTGATTGATGGTTTCGATCAAGGCGGCTACGTCGGTGCCCAGAATGCGCAGTTTCTCCACCTCGCTGTTGGCCGGAATGTAAGCGCGGTTGACCAGGCGCACTTGCCGATTGACCACCTCGACGGCGCCGACACGTACCAGCTCATCGAGCATGGCGCGCACCAGCATGTCGCCACTGTGTTTGCGAACCAGATCGGTGAAGGACGGGTTGACGCCGTCGATCGGTAATTCCATGGGCTGGTCCGGCGCCGTTTGAAACTCCGGATCGCTTACCCAGGCACTGATGACCCGCGCCGCCCGGTTGTGGGGTTCGCGTGCGCCCTGGTCGGTTTGCCCGGATCGGTTGCGGATGCGGGAGATTTCCTTGCGCGACATGCCGGTGAGAATGGCGACCCGGGCTGAACTTTGCTTGCGGCCACTGAGTGCGAATTCCGCGTCGGCGACTTCCAGGAACACCTTTTTCGCTTCCTCGGCGAATTCCTGGTAAGGCACCCCATGCCGCAGCAATATTTTTACCAGAGGGGTCAATACGCGCCATATTGCGTTACGCAATACCGGCAAGGCGGTGTTTTCGACCAAGGCGTCCATTAAGCGAATCCTAAGAATTCGGGAAAAAATTCCCTAAAAAATCTTTTCGAGCAAAGTAAGCCCTAAGAGGCATGTTGTCAACGATGAAGACGGGGTAGTGGGGGCAAAAGGCGTGCTGGGCGCTGAGGATGGCGAAGTTCTGCGCAAGTGTGGAATTAACGTTATGAATGTCGCATGCGCGTGGATACCTAGCAGTCGCGCTATTGTAAACCCTGCTGACTTTGCGTCGACTAAACGCAGCAATCGGAATGCAGACCCCGCTACAGGGTTCGGCGAGATTGGTCAAGCCCCCTGGTGTTTGCAGATATTGGACGGCCTTGCTGTTGCGCGTAATTTCGGGGGTAAAGTGCATGTCGAAGTTTGGGGCGCCGATTACAGTCCACCAGCCCTATGTCCGTGATGCGGCAGCAACGGTCAATATGAACCCCAAGCCTTTATAAAATCCCAGTATATCAATGTCATGTTTTATACAGATTAACAGTGCAAACAGGCACGAGCCGTTGATATTCACGGCATATAAAAGATATTGTTAAAGATCGAGCGAAGCCAATACGATAAATGCATGGAGTAAAAGGTTTGTTGGTAGTGTCATGTGGAGTAATTAATTGATGGTTATCAGCCCGAGAATATTGCGAGTGTTGTGTGCGGCAATGTTGTCCGTTGCAGCCACTGCGCAAGCCGATTTGATCATGACCGCCCCTCCCCGGGGGACGCCCGAACAAGATGAAAAGGTATTCGGGCCGATCGCTAAATATCTCAGCGAAAAAACCGGCCAGAATGTCATTTATGCGCACCAGGAAAGCTGGGAGTTATATGCGCTCGCGATGCGCGAGGACAAATTCGATATCGTGTTCGATGGCCCGCACTTTGCCGCATGGCGTATCAAGCACCTGCAACATGAAGCCCTGGTACGGATTCCCGGGACACTGGGTTTTATCGTCGCCACGCGCGTCGATCGACAGGATATCAATACGTTAAAGGACATGCGCAAGAAAAAGACCTGTGGGCTGGGTTCTCCCAACCTGGGAATGTTGGTGTTTCTCGCACAATTCGATATTGTGCAGCCTCCCGTTGAGGAGCTCACCGGCAATATGCCCGCGGTGTACCAGGCGTTTAAAAACGGGGTATGCGACGCCATGCTGCTCCGGGATCAATTTTTCTTCAAGAAGATCAGTGAAAAAGAGCGCGCGGGGCTCAAGGTCGTATTCACCAGCACGTCGATGCCGAATCAGACCATTACCGTATCGAAACGGGTCGGTCCGGAATTGCGCCAGTTGTTACGTTCCAGTTTGCTCGATACGCAAGGGGTGGCGGCCTCACAGAATCTCATGACGCAATACAGCAAGGAAAATCCGAGTTTCCTGGCCGCCGAAACCGGTAGTTATCTGGGTATTGAAAAGCTGCTGGAAGGCGTGCTTTGGGGGTGGTAGGAGCATCGCAACACACCAAGCCGAAGTGAAGCGCCGGTACTGACACCGGCTTGTTTCAGTATGTCCACGGTCCGGTCACGGCTGCAGGGAGACATCCGTGTCTGCAGTTGCCGTGTGATGTCGCCAGTGATGTTCCTGAAAAACCCCGAGCGTCCGGATGGCCGATGCCACCGGTGGTCACAAGAAATTGTAGCGCACACTCAACGCGAGGCTGTCGTTGTCAAAGAGGTCGACGAAGGGGTCCTTGTCCTGGTGGTCTGAAGACAAGCGTAAATGCACATTCCTGGTGATTTCATACAGGCCTTCCACGGAGAGAATGAAGTAACCATCATAACCGCTGTGATAGGTCAGGGCCGCCGCCACCTCCACTTTGGGCACGATCTGGTTACGAAACTTGGCGCCGGTGTAGATGCCGGCCTCCGCATCGGACTGGCTGCCGGTCACCGGCAGGTCGATGGTGGTTTTGGTGCTTTCCACTCCCAGTAACGCGTTGACGTCCATGCGTTTGAGCAGATCGTGGGTGTGTTTAGGTTTGGTGAAATCCCATTTGAAATGATACCCGACACCCAGCTGAAAGTTAGTGACATCGATGCCGTTGCCGCCGACCGTATCCCCGGAAACCGAGCTATAGCCGACGGTAAAATTGAGGTTCTTTATAATGTTGTAAGAACCGTCCAGAAATAAACCATCCTGTTCCAGGTCATTATAGGTGACGTAGCCTGCCTCAACGTAGTTATAACCAAAGACGTTGGGTTTTGGCTTGCTCACGTCCAGCTCATACGCCTGTGCCGCGGTGCCGAACATGCCGCACAGGATCAAGATGCTGATTCTATTTACCATCGGGTGTTGTCTCCAAGGTGTTATTGAGTGCGCGCTATTTTACACATGTTCCCCGGCCCATGGACGGATTTGGATCACATAGTTAATACCGGAGAAAAAAAATGCCCTTTCCCGGAGGAAAGGGCAATAGGGAGAGGGTAGTAATTGTAAACAACACCGATGATATCGGCAGTGATTTCAAAGGCTTTAGCTTTTTGTATAAAAAAATACGAATTAATAACATGGCTGGATGGGGGCTCGACGTCGGATTTTCACCATTGAATGCGCAGTCCCAGTCGGGATTCGAAGGCCTTTTCCAGATACACATCGCCCGCTTGCCAGCCGGCGCTTTTTGCGTGTAGTTCCAGATACGGTAGCACATGCCGGCTCATGGGCAGGGCGATGCGTAACCCGGCATGCCCGCCGAGTTGCCCCTGGGCGGTGGTGAAGCCGTGGTCTCTTGGCTGTGACCACACGCCGAGCTGTAATGTTAGCGGTGAGTGCCGCCCGCCCAGTGTGTAGGGATAGTCCAGAATTTCCAAATCGATGCCCGGAAAATAATGTGTTTTGTTGAAATAGTTGTGCGCGGTGAGCAGCAGATTGTTGCCGGCGTCGCGCCAGAACAAGTGGGCGTCGACCGTAAAACCGAAAGACGTCAAATGGTGCTGCACGGACGCGTTCCAGGTGATGGGTTGCTTGTTCCACGGACTGGTGGCGTTGAAGCCGCGAAATTCGAAGAGCATGGGATTAAGCAGATTCAGGTATGACAAATGATATTGCAGGCGTAAGTAGTCTTTCTCCGCGGTGCTGAGATCACGGTATTGTATATATCGGTCGATACCCACGCCCGAGGGATGCATGCCGCGGGCTTCATAGGGTTCGGTGGGGCGAAACAAATCATAAACCCAGGCGGTGCAATCCAGGCCGGTGAAATCCCGTTCCGAGATATCCGTGTTTTCCTTGGCCAGAAACTCCTGGGTGGTGGTATTCGCCTCCGGCGAGGCGCACAGGCTCATATAGGCGATCGGGCTGGCGTAATTATCCCAGCGCACGATGGTGTTCCAGGCACGGGTCTGGCGAAAGAACATGTCCTTGTCCAGGGCAAGCCCCAATTCCAGCTGCGCTTCGTTGCCGGCACTGTGCAGGCGTATCATGTCCGCCGGGTGTTCGCGCTTGAGGCGGATCAAATCCTCGTCACGCACTTCGCTGACCGAGATGCTTTCGGCGAAGATTTTGAAGTCGTAGACATCATTATAGCTGTCGATGCCGCGTCGCCCCATTACGGCGCGGTGCCATTCTTCATGAACCCAGGCGCTGCCCGGCGGTAGCCAGATGGCCAGAACATCAAATATCGACGTGGTCACGAAACGCCAGGCGGGATGGTTGGTGAAGGTCTGATCCAGTTCATGGTGCGCCAGCTGGTAGAAGTCTTTGCTCAGCTCCAGCGACTGGCGCATGCTGGGCGCCCGGTATTCATCGGTCCAGTTATAGGGATAGTCCGCCAGCGGAAGTTCGAGCACCGGCGCTGCCGCGGCGCCGGCACCATAGGTCAGCATAACCAGCAGCCACGCGTGGCAGGCGGACCGTGTCGCGAATCTGAACATGCACTTGAACCCTCGTGTTTTCAGGTATACCTTGAACCACCGACTTGCCAGCGCCGTTAGTGCCGGACCCCGATGCCATGAACATCAGAATAATTATTCCGCTGATCATAACCGCTGTTGTGGCGGTTGTCTTCGTTGTCACGCAGACCCATGACCCCCGGGAACATGCCGCAGCGCCGACGGCGCTGTCGTTGACCGCCCTGCTGGCGCAAAAATCATCAGGGGGGGGTGCCGATTTTGACACCGTGCTCGCACCCCGGCCGTTGCGCTTGCCGGACGATCTCGGACCCCATGAGCGCTTCCGTCATGAATGGTGGTACGTGACCGGCAACGTCATGACCACCGACCAGCGGCACTTTGGCTATCAACTGACGTTTTTTCGTTTTGCCGGCGCGCCGCAGGCGACGCCCGGCGGCTCCGCGTGGCGGAGTAAACAGTTTTATATGGCGCACCTGGCGTTGACCGATACCCAAGATGGAAAATTTTACAGCGGTGAACGCAGTAATCGGGGTGTGCTGGATTTGGCCGGAGCGCAGGCGCGACCGTTTCAGGTATGGTTGGACGATTGGTATCTGAAGCAGGTCGGACGCGGTGCCTTGTTCCCGATGCGCTTGCATGGCCGCCATGAAGGCATCGAAATTTCACTGCAACTGCAGCCGGGCAAAGCGCTGGTGTTGCAGGGTGATCGGGGATTCAGTCGCAAGGGACCGCAGCCCGGTAATGCCAGTCACTATTTCTCCTATACACGCGTGCCCACTGACGGAGAAATCATGATGCAGGGGCAACGCTTTCAGGTGACCGGTGATTCCTGGATCGATCGGGAATGGGGCACCGGCACGTTGGGTGCGGAGGAGGCTGGCTGGGACTGGTTCGGGCTGCAATTGGATAACGGGATCGATGTCATGTATTTCCGGCTGCGTCAGCGCGACGGCACCAGCACGCCGTTCAGCGCAGGTTCGGTGATTGCACCGGACGGGTCGGTTCGTCCCTTGTCGGCAAATGACATTGCGATCAGCGCCGATGCGGTGTGGCGCAGCGCGCACACCGGCATTACCTACCCGAGTGCCTGGACGTTGCGTCTGCCGGAGTATGGCGCTACCTTGCAAGTGACGCCGGTGTTGGCGCAACAGGAGCATGCACAGGCCATCACTTACTGGGAAGGTGCCGTGCGGGTAACGGGAAGTTGGCGCGATGGCGACGTCCAGGGCAATGGTTATGTGGAGTTAGCAGGTTATGGTAGTGACTGACAAGGTATTTTGTCATGAAACCGGCAGCGTCATGGCCGCTTACCGGTGATTCAGCAGATCAGTGACGAACAATCCTTGATGCTCAGTGACTCGGCCGCTGATCAAATCGAGGTTGTCAAAACGGCCGAATGCACCTTCGCGTACCCGGTACAATTTTCCCGCTTCCGCATCGATGGCGACACCGGCGTTATTTCTGCCGTCGTAGATATAATTGGTGAGTTGCCCGTCAAGTTTGTTGATCAGTATATAACGATAGGGATCGATAGTAAGTTTCTGGGGATCGGATTGCGTATTCGCGTCGTTGCCAGAAAGAAATTCTGTAGCGCAGTAAACCAGCAGGTGGTTGGCGCCAATCGGCAACGAGCCCAAGGGCAGGGCGCACTGACTTTCATAACTCTCGAGTTGACCGCCAAAGCTGCCGCCGGCATAAGTCATTACAGTTAACAGGCCAGAGTGTTGTGTGATACCCAGTTGGCCGGGGTGGTAAACCGAAATGCGGTTGATCGCGTCGGCGGTCGCCAGGGCGGCGGTGGCGGCCGACGTCCAATCGACGCATGCCGCCCTCGGGTCAACGGCGTATACCCGGCCCAACTTATGGCCGAGATAGAACACTTGCAAACCTTCATCCCAGGCCAGGCTGTGGAAATCGGCGTCGTCGGTAGTACCGGCGCCGTCACCCGCGCACCAGGCGCTGGAACCGACGAGGCGGGCGCTGCCGCTGGCCGCGTTGTAAACCGTGTAACGGCCATCGCTTGGCGCCAAAGCGATCAGCAGGGTGGCGTCGGCATTGAACAGGGTGGCCAGCAACACCGGT
>JAHECY010000003.1:66035-115748 GCA_024641505.1 Gammaproteobacteria bacterium | reverse complement strand
CTACGGGTGGATTCGACCGATTCGCCGGGAGCGAATCGGGTCGGCCGGAGGCGGCCCGAAGGGCGAAAACCAGGGAAGGTTTTCGACCCACCCCGACCCCAAGTCATAGAGCGTCGGTGGTTCCGTCTTAGGAAGCCGGTACTTTGCTGGACTGGGGGGTTCGTAAGAATATGGTGGCTACGGGTGGATTCGAACCACCGACCCCAACATTATGAGTGTTGTGCTCTAACCAGCTGAGCTACGTAGCCGCAAAGAATTTCCCCGGAATGAAGGGAGGCGAGATTGTATAAGCTTGAGGGTGATGTGTCTAGTTCAGACGCCGGGGCCGTCGGATTAGGGTATGCAAAGGCCGGTGTAAGCGGTTGTGGGAGAAAGTCCGCGTAAGAATTTCGGTATTGGTTAAAATATCGACAATTTCTGGAAAAAGAACCCACAATTGCTGATTATTACCGATTTTTGACATAAAAAAGGCTCGCTAAGATGCTTTTTCGGGTGTTTTCGGGCACTTTCATCCCGCCGGAATCAGCAATAGCGGGCAAATGCGGCGCTAAATCGCTGCTTTGCGTCCTGGAGTAGCGGGATTCCGTGGGACATGATGATCCGATCAAAGTCCAGGGCCAGGATTCGCTCCAAAGAGGTACTGAATGCGCGTTTATCCCGAATCAGTAATCGGATCAAGCGTGATGGTCCCAGGTGGCCGTAAGCTCCATAGAGCTTGAGGGCGAAACGGGTCCGGCCCGCGGTCTCCGCGCCGAAATTGAAGGCTAAATCGGTCAGGATCAGGGTGCGACTGGGATGGTGTATGAACACGTATTCGTTAAGGTAAGCCATGCCCGTGACGGCAAGCGGTGAAATATCGTTTTTCCATGCCGCCTGACAGGCCGGTAAGGAGGCTTCCGATAAAGGGAGGTCCGGTGTCACGCGCTTTGCCGCCGGCGGCGCATAAAGCTTGGCTTGCGGCCACGCCGTGCGCCAGCGCTCGGTGAACAAATTGTGGGTGGTATTGGGCACCACGATGTGGCCAACGTTACCGAGGGCGCGAATTTCCTGCTCCAACTCCGGCGTCAGCGGGATTACCGAGTGCAGCCAGAGATTGCCGTCGGGCAGCGCCACCACGGTCATGTGGTTGCGAAAATCCATGCCCAGCGCCGTGAATGGCGCGGCGACGGTCCAGATGCCCGGGCCAAAAGTCTGGAGCCTGTTCATAGGAATTGATCTCCATGGAGGTGATAAATTCGGTTCAATGCCCGACGTAAGCCGTGGTAGTCATCCCCCAGGGCATCAAGGTAGGTTTTTTCAATGGCTTTAACGATGCTAATCGCCGCCGCCACCAGTTCTTTCCCCCGGGGCTGGTAGTGTACCCGCTTGGCCCGCCCGTCGGCGGGATCCGGCGCCATGCTGACATAGGCCCGCCGTGCCAGGTCGCCGATGATTTTGCTGATAGCTTGCTTGGATAATCCGGCATCTTCGGCCAATTGCACGAGATTCAAACCTGCGGGGTCGAGGTGGCGCATCACATTCAGATGTGACAGGGTAATGTCCTTAAAACCGCGCGCGCGCAGTTCCCGCAGCAACTGCTCTTCAAATTGACGAAACGCCAAGATCATCAGACGCCCGGTGGGTTGTTGTTGCCAGTCCATGGGTAATATAGTCAACCTAGTATACTAATAAGTCAATGTGGTGGACTATTATCCTGGCGACCGGAATCGTGTACGGGCACGCTGGCCTCGCCAAGATGTGCCAATGCCGGTAGAGGGGGCTTGCTGCTAGCGCCGAATCTCAGCGCGTGGGTTCGATAGATCCTGGAACATCCTGAATACGCCTGATCCCTGGTGACGAGGTGAGCAATCCGTGTTGAGGGTCCACGCCGTGGTTGCCGCAGTCCTTGGGGGGTACCGTTCTGCGGTGAATCTAGCCCGGGCGTCGGGTCAGCGTTTTCTGGTCGAAGGCGCCGGATCGACGGTGGGAAATTTCCCGCACCTGCGCCGCGGCGCGAAAGTAGCCATAAGCCGTGGCGGCCCAGCCCAGGACCAGGTAGGCCATAATGGCCTTCAATTGGCCAATGGCAAAGGGTCGCGCCCCAAACTCCAGCATTTTCTCGGGATACAAGGCGAAACTCGGCAAGCCGGCGAAGCCGCAAAGATTCCAGGCGGCCAAGGCGAAGCACAGATAGCCGATGCCTTTGATGTCGAGAACGTTGCGGTCTTTTTCGATCAGATTAAGGCGGTATTGGCTCCAATACCAGGCGGAGAGCACCACCAGGGCGAGGATCGTGACGCCGCCGGCGCCAAAGTAGGTGGCGCTCATGTCTCTGCTGAACACCATCGGTACCAGCACCACCAGACTGATGAGGATGCCCGCACCAACGAGCAAGTTGGTATAACGGGAGAAAAGTTTGCCGCCGATCATCACGGCGCCGACGGCTAGCAGCACGATTCCCAGGGGGAAGCCGAAGGCGAACACCATGAGCAACACCAGCAGGCCGGAATCGCTTTTCTTGATGGCTTCGAGACCCATGGTATTGGCGGTATCGTCGATGGTGGTGCCCAGTGTTACGGCCAGTATCATGATCAATGCGCCAAGCACAAACAAGGTTTTGCCAAATCGATCCTGGATCATGAGTTACCTCCCGCCCCCTGGGCCAACGCACGTTACGATGCTAAGGAAGTAACAAGAGTAGCAGATTTTTCCACAGGCGCGTGAGATTCGCGCGCCGCCAGCCTGGACTTTTTGCGTTAGTCGCATCCGCTGTCGGCTTTGTGTGGTGCATGATCGCGCGCGATGGTCGATGCAGCGGGGGCTATGGGGTGTGACGTGTGTCAGGTGACGACCTGCCCTGCGTTGAGGTAGCGGGTTGCGGGCGCGGCACCGGTCATGGGTTTTTTCCTCGGCTGGCTATTTCGAGTACAATGCCCACCAGGATTCCACAGCGCGTCGTCGAGGTCACAGGATGAATCAGCGGTTGTTACAAAGATTTGCCACTACACCTCTGGTTTTTTTCTGTTTGTTTACAATCTCCGGGTTTGCGGGATTGATCTATGAATCCATCTGGACCCATTACTTAAAATTGTTTCTCGGGCATGCGGCCTATGCCCAGACGCTGGTGCTGGCCATCTTCATGGGCGGTATGGCGTTGGGCTCCTGGGTGTGCGCGCGTTACGGCAAGCGTTGGCGTAATCTGATTCTGGGTTATGCGCTGGTTGAGGGCGTCATCGGCTTGCTTGCCTTTGCATTCCATGAGGTGTTCGCCAGCGGGCTGGCCCTATCCTACGATGTGTTGATTCCGGCGCTGGGAGCGCCATTACCCATTACCATATTCAAATGGTCCGTCAGCGCCCTGCTGATATTGCCCCAGTCGGTATTATTGGGCATGACCTTTCCGATGATGAGCGCCGGCGTGATTCGACGCTTTCCCGATGCTTCCGGGCGCGTGATTGCCACCTTGTATTTCAGTAATAGCATCGGCGCCGCCGTTGGCGTATTGGTTTCCGGATTCCTGCTGTTGGATTGGTTCGGTCTGCCCGGTACCCTGCGCAGCGCGGGACTGCTGAATATTGCCGTGGCTTTGGCCGCCTGGTACTTGCAGCGCCACACCGGCGGTCATGAAGCGGCAGCGGTGGCGGCTGAAAAGCCGGCGATGGAACCTTCCGACCGCGGTTATTTTCGATTGCTGCTGCTGGTGGCGCTGGGTACCGGCGCCGCCTCGTTTATTTACGAGGTGGTGTGGATACGCATGCTCAGCCTGGTCATGGGTGGCGCCACCCATTCGTTCGAGCTGATGCTCAGCGCGTTTATACTCGGTCTGGCGCTCGGCGGCTGGTGGATTCGGCGCCGTGTGCAAGCGATCGCGAATATCCTCGGTTTCCTGGCATGGGTACAGGTGGTGATGGGGTTGCTGGCGATAACGACGCTGCTCAGTTACAACCAGACCTTTGATGTCATGCGCTGGCTGATGCAGGCAGTGGGAAAAGATGCTGCGGGATATTTTCAGTTTCAGGCGGTCAGCCATGGGCTGGCGTTATTGGTGATGCTGCCCGCGACCATCTGCGCCGGCATGACCCTGCCGCTCATTACTTTCGCGTTGCTTGCCAGAGGTGTCGGTGAGAAGGCCATCGGCAGTGTTTATGCGTTCAATACCCTGGGCGCGATCATCGGCGTGTTCTTCGCGGTGCATATTGGTTTCCCGGTGTTCGGCCTCAAAGGTCTGCTGGTAGTGGGTGCCGCCATCGATGTCATGCTGGGGGGAGCGTTATGGGGCTACCTGCAGGTCGTGGCGCGGCAACCGCTGCCCTGGCGGGCGCTGACGGCGGCGTGGGTGCTGTTCGCCGTGATCGCCGCGGGTGCGCAACTGGATCTCAATAAGATGTTATCGGGCGTGTACCGCGGTGGCATCATGATGAACCCGGAAGACTACACGCACGTTTATCACCAGGACGGCAAGACCGCCACGATCGATGTGATTAAGGATAAGCAACATCTGGTCGGTATCCGCACCAACGGCAAAGTGGACGCCAGTATCTACAGCGGTGACGAGCCTATATACTCCGGCGACGAACCGACCATGGTGTTGGCGGCGCTGGCGCCCCTGGCTTTTATGGAGCCGCCGCGTCAGGCGGCGGCCATTGGTTTCGGGTCGGGACTGAGTACCCATGCGTTACTGGCGGCGAGCACCTTGCAGGCGGTGGATACCGTGGAAATCGAGCAAGCCATGATCACCGGCGCCCGTCAATTCATGTTCCGGGTGGCGCGGGCATATAATGACCCGCGCAGCCATATCTACATCGATGACGCCAAGACGTTTTTTTCAACCTATCAGAAACAGTATGACCTCATCCTTTCGGAACCTTCCAATCCCTGGGTAAGCGGCGTCGCCGGCCTGTTCACCACGGAGTTTTATCGGCATGTTACACGCCATCTCAGCTCCGATGGCGTATTTGTGCAATGGTTGCAGCTTTATGAAACCAATATCGAGGTGCTGGTGTCGGTGGTACGTGCGCTGGACACCGTGTTCAGCGATTATGTGGTGATTACGCCCAATGACAGTGACATGTTGTTGCTGGCTCGGCAAACGGGCAGTTTCGCGCCGGCGCGCGAGCGCCTGTTTGAGGATGCGGGCGTGCGCGCGGAATTGGCCAGTATCGGCATTCACAATATGCGTGATTTCAACCTGCGCGTGATCGGTAACCGGAACTCGCTGCATGCGTTGTTTGATTCCTACGCGGTGCCTGCCAACGGCGACTATTATCCCTATGTCGATTTGCATGCGTTAAAAGCCCGGTTCTTGCGCGCCGGGGTCGGTGAAATTCCCGGGCTGCGCTATTTCCCAGTGCCGATTTTTAATCTGCTGGCCCGGCACGCGGATAACGCGGTCGATCCGGTGACGATCTTTCCTTATTTGCGCGTTACCGAACTGACGGCCACCGCCGACGATCTGGCCGCGCAGATGACCGGCGCCGATGCGGTTGGGCTTAGACCCGATCTGTCGGCCTATGCGTCCATGGTTAACAGCATGTTGGCGGGGTGCCAGGTGCCCGGCGAGGCGAGTTATTGGGTCGATGTCATGTTCAACAATATCGCGTTGGGCGTGTTACCCCAGGCCAGTCCGCCGGCGCTGGTGCGCATGCTGGCCCATGCGCTGGAGCAGCCCTGCCAGGATTTTCAGGAGCAGCATCTGGCCTGGCTCGGCCTGTTGTACGCCATCGCCACTGCCGATACTGCGACGGTAGCGCGCCAGGGGAAGGACATACTGCTAGGCAATATGACGTATTCGCAAAAGCAGTTGACCTATGTGCTGATCGCCACGGTGGCGGCAATGGTGGCGGATGGTGGTCGGGATGCCGCGCGTGAGTTGTGGCGGCAATATGCCGCGGCTACGCGCACCAACGACGCACAGCCTGTGTTTCAATGGCAGGACTCGGTGTTGCGTTTGATGCTGGGCGCGGATTATCAATTTGCGGCCACGAACTGAGGATGCTCTTCTGAAGAACTGTGTGCCGTGGCGTGATTCTTGGAGTAGGTGGGTTCGCCAGGGTTGACTTCGTTCCCATTTTAAAAGAGACGGTGCGTAATACGCACCCTACGCCTTAAAGGGGAAGTTGTGTTTTCTCCGGCGCAGCCATGTTTCGTTCTGGCCGCAAAAAATCGGTGCGTAATACACACCCTACGCCTTAAAGCGGAAGTTGTATTTTCTCCGGCGCAGCCATGTTTCGTTCTGGCCGTAAAAAAATCGGTGCGTAATAGCACCCTACACGTTAAAGCGGAAGTGTACGATATCGCCGTCCTTGACCGGGTAGTCCTTGCCTTCCAGGCGCCACTTGCCCGCATCCTTGGCGCCCTGCTCGCCCTTGCAGGCAATAAAGTCGCCGTAACCGATAACTTCGGCGCGAATAAACCCTTTTTCGAAATCCGTATGAATCACCGCTGCCGCCTGTGGTGCGAACGCGCCCACCTTGACCGTCCAGGCGCGTACTTCCTTTTCGCCGGCGGTGAAATAAGTCTGTAGTCCCAGCAGTGAGTAGCCGGCGCGAATAATACGGTTCAGGCCCGGTTCCTTCAGTCCCATGTCCGCCAGGAACATGGTCTGCTCCTGCAGATCCATTTCCACCAGTTCGGATTCGATGGCCGCGCACACCGGTATCACCGTGGCGCCTTCCGCCGCCGCGATGGCGCGTACCTTATCCAGGTGTGGATTGTTTTCAAAGCCGGTGTCCGCGACATTGGCGATAAACATGGTGGGTTTGATTGTCAGCAAATGCAGATCCCGCAGTTGCAGCCGCTGCTCGTCATCCAGACGCATGCTGCGCACCGGCGCGCTGGTATCGAGATGGTCGCGCACCTGTTCCAGCAGCGCTTTGAATGCCAGGGCTTTCTTGTCCGCGGTCTTCGCGGCCTTGCTCGCCCGATGCAAAGCCTTGTCCACCGACTCCAGGTCCGCCAGTGCCAGCTCGGTATTGATTACCTCGATGTCGTTGGTCGGGTCCACGCGTCCGGCGACATGCACGATATTGTTGTCCTCAAAACAGCGCACCACCTGGGCGATAGCATCGGTCTCCCGGATATGGGCAAGAAATTGATTGCCCAGGCCTTCGCCTTTGGAGGCGCCCGCCACCAGGCCGGCGATATCGACGAATTCCATGGTGGTGGGAATCGTTTTCTGGGGCTTGACGATGGCGGCAATGGCATCAAGGCGCGGGTCCGGCATCGGCACCACGCCTACGTTCGGCTCTATGGTGCAAAACGGATAGTTTTCCGCCTGGATGCCGGCCTTGGTCAGCGCATTGAACAGAGTGGACTTGCCCACATTGGGCAGGCCGACGATACCGCATTTGATTCCCATGACTGTTTACCCTTGATCAGGTGTTTTTGATTTGAGACTGTGTAAGTGGTTCATGGCTTTTTGCCATTGACCTTCGAGCATTTCCGGCAGAGATCGCAGGCAAGCCTCGATAATGTCCCGCGCCAGCTGTTGCTCCACGCCGGGCGCTTTGCCCAGCACATAGTTGGTGACCTCGCTGGCATGGCCGGGATGGCCAATACCGATGCGCAGGCGCCAGAAATTGTTGCCTCCGCCCTGGGCGATAATATCGCGCAGGCCGTTATGACCCCCATGGCCACCGCCCTGTTTGAGACGTACCGAGCCGGGTGGAATGTCCAGCTCGTCATGTACCACCAGAATTTTGTCCAAGGGGATTTTATAGAAGCCGGCCAAGGCGCTTACCGCCTGGCCGCTGCGATTCATGTAGGTATTGGGTTTCAGGAGCCAGCATTCATGGCTTCCGACCCGCGACCGCGTTACTTCACCGTGAAACTTGTTTTCCAGTTTCAAGCCGCGGCCCTGGGATTGCGCCAGGGCCTCGATAAACCAGAAACCGACATTGTGACGCGTGGCTTCGTATTGGGGGCCGGGATTACCCAGCCCGACGATGAGCTCGATAGCTGACAATGGCGGTGCGTTCAGTCACGATTCGGGGCGCAGCGCGATCAGCTGGCGGCGCCCGGTGTGCTGCTTGCCGGAGCGGCTTCAGTTTCACCTTCAGCGGCTGGACCGCCGCGGCTGTGAATGCTGGCCACCGGCAGGTCGTGGTCTGTTCCATGGCTCAGCTCAACGAGTTCAACGTTGGCTGACAGCTTGAGATCGGATAAATGCACCGACTGGTTCAGTTCCAGATTGGACAAATCCACTTCAATGAATTCCGGCAAATCCTTCGGCAAGCAGCGCACATCCACGCTGGACATCAGGTGCGATATCAATCCGCCACCGATGCGTACGCCTGGTGCGGCGGCTTCGCCAATGAAATGCAAGGGCACCTGCACGTGGATTTTTTCCGAAGCGCTGACGCGCTGGAAGTCGATGTGCACGAGCTTGGGCTTGGCCGGGTGCCGTTGCAGATCGCGCAATACCACCTGCTGGTTGTCATTACCGATCTTGACGGTAAGAATGTGCGAATAAAACGCTTCATGCTCCAGCTTGTGCATGAACTGATCGTGATCCACGGAGAAGCTCTGTGGCTCTTTGCCGCCGCCATAGATGATGCCGGGGACGCGGCCGGTCCGACGCATACGCCGTGCGGCGCTCGTGCCCTTGCTTGTGTAGGCTTCGGCTTCCACCATAAAATCAACTGAACTCATAATCTTTCTCCAAATACTTCCAACATTTAACCACTAATCCATAAATAACGAACTGACCGATTCCTCGTTACTCACCCTGCGGATGGTCTCCCCCAGCAGTTCGGCGATACTCAGTTGCCGAATGCGGGTGCATGCCGCCGCTTCCCGTCCCAGGGGAATGGTGTCGGTAACCACCAATTCATCCAATTGGGACGTCTCGATATTGTGTACCGCATTGCCTGACAGCACCGGATGGGTGATATAGGCCACCACCTTCTTCGCGCCATGTTCCTTGAGCGCCGTTGCCGCTTTGCACAGGGTGCCGGCGGTATCCACCAGGTCATCGATCATGACGCAGGTCCGGCCTTCCACATCGCCGATGATGTTCATCACCCGCGCCTCGTTGGGGCGTGGGCGGCGTTTGTCGATGATCGCCAGTTCCGCGTCGTCCAGGCGTTTTGCCAGCGCCCGGGCCCTGACCACGCCGCCGACATCGGGAGACACCACGATCAGGTCGGAATATTCCTGTTTCCAAATGTCGCCCAGCAATATGGGAGACGCATAAATATTGTCGACGGGCACGTTAAAGAAGCCCTGGATCTGGTCGGCATGCAGATCCACGGTAATGATCCGATTCGCGCCCACGCCGGCCACCATGTCGGCCACTACCTTGGACGTAATCGGTACCCGCGCGGAGCGGGGGCGCCGATCCTGACGGGAGTACCCGAAATAGGGTATTACCGCCGTGATCCGGTAGGACGATGCGCGTCGCACCGCATCGATCATTACCATCAATTCCATCAGATGGTCGTTGGTCGGTTGGCTGGTGGGTTGAATAATGAAAACGTCCCGACCCCGGACATTTTCCATGATCTCCACCATGACTTCCCCGTCACTGAACTTGTCCACTATCGCACTGCCCGGGGCGAGCCCCAGGTAACGGGCGACGGCATGGGCCAACGGAACATTGGCGTTGCCGCTAAACAGCATTATCCGGCTACTGTCAGACACATGATCCTCAGAGCTAATTAAGCCACTGTGTACAATCTGAGTTTCTGGCTTGCGCTTGTGTCGCTCGCCGCTTGTCAGGGGGTCTTTAAGAGTCGCGACCGCCTGTAATCCTTTACTGTTACTCTATCAATATGGCTGGGGTGCCAGGATTCGAACCTGGGTATGCAGGGATCAAAACCCTGTGCCTTACCGCTTGGCGACACCCCATTTGATGTATTACTTCTGTTCCCGGCGGCAGTCTTCCAGACGGGCCTGCAAGGGGGAACGGTTCATGCCCTTGGCAACGAATCCCCGCCAGGGCGGAGGCATCTGTGCCACGATCGCGCGCCCTTGGGCCGCGCTCGCGACTTCCGCAAAGACACAGGCACCCGTGCCGGTTAACCGGGCGGGGCAGTATTGTGCCAGCCATACCATGGCCAGGTCTACCTCGGGATACTGGGCCCGAACCACAGGCTCGCAAAGGTTAAAGACTCGCCCCCCAAGGAAATCGCGTATTTTGAGGGCCGGAGCATTGCGTGTCAATTCCGGGGCTGAAAATATTTTACCCGTGGCCACCGCCACCGCCGGTTGCAGGACCACAAACCACGGTTCCGGGAGCGTGATATCGGTAAATTGTTCGCCGACACCCTCGGCCCAGGTCGCCTGTCCGTGGACGAACACGGGTACATCGGCCCCCAGCGTCAGCCCCAGGCGGCACAATGTTGATTCCGGCAAATGCAACTGCCACAGGCAGTTCAGTGCCACCAGCACCGTGGCGGCGTCGGAGCTGCCGCCGCCCAGGCCGCCGCCCATGGGCAGCTGCTTGGCCAGATCGATGGTCGCGCCCAGGCGGCAACCGGTTTCCTGTCGCAACAGTTGCGCGGCCCGCATCACCAGGTCCTGCTCCGGGGTCACGCCGGGCAAGTCATAGGCCCGGTGCAGGATACCGGTGGTGTTGACCTCGATCCGCAATTCATCGCCGATATCTAAAAACTGGAATACCGTTTGTAGTTCATGGTATCCATCCGCGCGGCGTCCAGTGATATTGAGCAGCAGATTGAGTTTCGCCGGGGCTGGCCACGGATTTGACGTTGTGTTCATGGAGCGGGCGGCTCAGGGTGTGGGGTTCGCGGAAGAGATATTATCCGGTACGGTCCAGGTATCGACAACAACTTTCAGGCGCAGATCGCGCCCTTCCAGGTTGAGTTTACGTGGCAGCGGTGGCCGCGCGTCGTCAAAATAGCTCAGATATCGCGCCTGCCAACGGTCCTGATACAGGATTGCCAGTTGGCCCTGGGTCGTCAAACCATAACGGTAGTCGCCGCGTTGCGCGGGTTGACCGGTAATCCACATTCCCAGGGAATCCAGTGGCAAGTCCCAACCGATGGTGTGCGCGAACAGGGATTCGGCATCGTCGTCATAGTAGTTCTGGCCGGTCGCCGTGATCAGTTCAGCGCCGGCAGGGCCGCTGTGCAGAGCGATGAGCCCCTGTCCCAAGGGGGAGGACAATTGTACGCGGTAACCATCAGGATATTGATGCCAGGTCAGGGTGCCGGTCCAATGGGTGGTATCGGAATGCAGGGCAAACCGGCCCTGCAATTGCCAGGTGGTGAGGCCGGTGAGCGCTTGTCGGTGGCGTTCCCAGGCGGTTTGCGCCGCGGGATCCGGCGGCGGTAAGGTGGGCAGTGAAGTGCAACCGGCATACCACAGGCATGTGCAGGCCAGGATGCGGCGTATCACAGACCAAAGCGCCGCATCACTTCCATAATCTGCTTGTTTTCCGGGGTGTCGCGCAACGCCCGGTTCCAGACCTTGACGGCTTCCTGCTTGTTGCCGGACACCCATAACACCTCGCCGAGATGCGCGGCAATTTCCGCGTCTCCCATCAGTGCGATGGCTTCCTTCAAATAGTTCAACGCTTCCTGGTTGCGGCCCATGCGGTAATGAATCCAGCCCATGCTGTCGATGATGGCGGCATCTTTGGGTTCCAGCGCCAGGGCGCGCTTGATGAACTCCAGGGCTTCGTCATAACGGGTGGTGCGGTCAGCCAGCGTATATCCCAGCGCGTTCAGGGCCTGCACATTGTTGGGGTCCTGAGCGATGATCTTGCGCAAATCATGTTCCACGACGTCCAGACGATCGAGTTTCTCCGCGGCAATGGCCCGGGCATATAACAGGTTGCTGTTGTCGGGCAGGTCCCGCAGTGCCTGGTCGTAGATATCGAAAGCTTCCGGAAAACGTCCGGCTTCCGCCATGATATCGCCTTCCAGAAGAAACAGCTGGATGCGCTCCTGTTCGGTTTCCGTCGGGATGCGGCGCACCTGTTTCAACGCTTCTTCCGTTTTGCCTTGTCGCGCCAGCAACGCACCGATACGCATTTGCGCGGTGAGATAATATTCGCCGGCGTCCACGTCACGATAATATTTTATGGCGCCCGCGGGGTTGTTGACTTTCTCCTCGATCTGGCCCAGATAAAAACGGGCTTCGTCATCCCGCGCCTTGGCTTTGATCATTTTCAGCAGATATTCGCGCGCTTCTTTATATTTTTCGACTTGCAGGGAAAGCAGGGCGGCGGCGTAGATTACATCCATGTTGGTCGCATCCTGTTGGGCCAGGATTACGTATTGTTCACGGGCTTCCTCCAGGCGTTTGACATCCATGAACAAACGTCCCAGGGCCATGCGCAGGCTGGTATTGGATTTCAGTGGGCCGTCAAGCGCGGTCTTGAAGGTAGTTACCGCGCCGTCGATGTCCTTGTTCATCTGCTGAATGCGGGACTTGAGGATCACCGCTTCCGACCAGTCGGGCTTGATCGCCAGGGCTTTGTCGATTTGGGTCAGGGCCAGCGGCAGGCGGTTGAATCGGGCCGCTACATGGGCATAGGAAAAGAACGCAAAGGGGTTTGACGTCTCTTCGCTGATCAACAGGTCCAGTACCTTGAGCACGCCTTCCTGGTTGCTTTCCTTGCTCAGCTGGGAGCTGATGCGGATGTAGGCCTGGGTTTCATCTTGTTTTTCCAGTGTGACCACGCGACGATACTGTGCCAGCGCGTCCTCGGCACGACTGGCGCGCACGTAAAGCGTACCCAGGAACTGGTGTGCCTCGCTGGAGTCGGGTGCCAGTTCGGTCCATAATTGGGCGGCGGTCATGGCTTGTTCGTTGGCTTGGGCAAATTCCGCCATGCGTGTGGCGCGCTCCGCCAATTCAGGGCTGCCGGTAGTTTTTGCAGCTTCCAGGTAATAAGCGATCGCCGTAGTGCTGTCTTCGCGCTTCCAGGCCATTTCCGCGACCAACAGCTCGTAGAAGAGTTTCTGGTCCTGGGACTCGAAGGGGTGTTGTTGGGTTGGGCCACGGCTCTGCGCGGGCTGCGGTTTGCCAGTATCGGGCTGCGGGGGCGAGGCGGTACAAGCGCCCAGGTAAGCCGCCATGGCGACTAAAATTATTACGTGTAGATAGCGCATGTTCATAACACCTTCCAAAAAGCCGCTATTCGGCTGTCAATCTGACGATAGGTTGTAGATACTGTAACGGATATCCGGCCAGAGCTATTAGTATCCGATAGCGGGACTGAGTTCAATTGAAGGCTGAGTTCCCATTAAGTGGTACAGTCTATGTTGATAATGGCCCCGGGGCACCACGGGGGCAAATAACAGTGTTGCTTGCTCTTTCTTACCAGTTTTTCCTTGGATTTTCATCCTCAAGCGCCTACTTTATAACGGCCGGCACTTCATTTTGAAGTTATTTGTTTGTTTTTAAAGAGAATTATTCGTTAGACCCGTCATGGAAGTGTATGCTTCAATCTACTATAATATTCGTCCCTTGGCGTCCGGGGCGTAACAGAATTAAGTAAGATGGAGTTCGCGGCCGAAATAGGCTACAAAGAGCACCTTCGGCGGGTTGCCGCATTACATTTTTTATACCAGGGATTACATGTCGTTACTGGCGCTAGGCATCAATCACAAGACTGCTCCGGTGAATGTTCGGGAACGAGTGTCGTTTAATCCGGACAATCTGAATCAGGCCTTACAGGATCTGGCGGCCCGTCCTAACGTGACGGAAGCGGCGATTCTTTCTACATGCAATCGCACGGAATTGTATTGCGGACTGGTGGTGCCCGACGACCGCATCATCATCGACTGGATGCAGCAGTTTCACGCGTTGAAAACCGAAGAGCTGATGCCGTACGTTTATTCTCATCCCGACCAGATGGCGGTGCGGCATATGTTGCGCGTGGCCAGCGGTTTGGATTCCATGGTGCTGGGCGAGCCGCAGATCCTGGGCCAGATGAAACAGGCGTTTTCCGTGGCCAACGAGGCCGGCACGGTGGGCAAATTGCTCGGGCGCCTGTTCCAGCACACCTTTTCCGTGGCGAAGCAGGTACGTACCGACACCCAGATCGGCGCCAGTCCGGTATCGGTCGCGTTTGCCGCCGTCAATCTGGCGCGACAGATCTTCAGTAATCTGCAATCCCATACCGCCCTGCTGATCGGGGCCGGTGAAACCATCGAACTGGCGGCGCGCCATCTCCACGAAAATGGCATCGGCCGCATGATCATCGCCAACCGCACCCTGGCGCGGGCGCAGCAACTGGCCAATGAATTTCATGCCTACGCGGTGGGGTTGACGGATATGCCCCATCACCTGGCGGAAGCCGATATCGTGATTTCCTCCACCGCCAGTACCCTGCCGATCCTGGGCAAAGGCGCGGTGGAAAGCGCCATCAAGGCACGCAAACACCGGCCCATGCTGATGGTGGACATCGCCGTGCCGCGCGATATCGAGCCGGAGGTCGATGAGCTGGAGGATGTCTACCTCTATACGGTGGATAATATGCAGGAAATCATCGATGAAGGTCTGCGTTCACGCCAGGAAGCGGCCAAGCAGGCGGAAGAAATTATCGATACCCAGGTGACCCACTTCATGGGCTGGTTACGTTCCCTTAACGCGGTCTCCACGATTCGCAACGTGCGCGAACGGGCCGAGCACATGGCGCAGGCGGAGTTGGAAAAAGCCCGATTGCTGCTGGCCAACGGCGGCGATGCGGAAGCGGTATTGCAGCAATTGACCCGAAATCTCACTAATAAACTGTTACACAATCCCAGCGCGCGTTTAAAGCAAGCGGGTTACGATGGCCGCATGGACATCGTGGACGCGGCGCGCGAACTCTTTAATCTCAAAGACGCTGACCTGTAGTCCCGTGAATCCCTCTATTCTGCGCAAGCTCGAAGCGACCGCCGAGCGCTTGGAGGAAGTCAATGCTCTGTTGGCGGAGCCGGAAGTTATCGGCAATCAGAATCGTTTTCGGGCCCTGTCCCAGGAGTACGCCCAGTTGGATCCGGTGGTGGCGTGCTATCAACGGTATCGCAAGGCTCAGGACGATATCGCCGCCGCGCAATTAATGCTGGAGGATCGGGATCCGGAGATGCGCGCTCTGGCGGAGGACGAGCTGACCGGGGCGCAGCAACGCAGTGCGCAACTGGCCCTGGAAATGCAGAAACTCCTGCTGCCCCGGGACCCCAATGATGACAAGAATATTTTTCTGGAAGTGCGTGCCGGTACCGGCGGTGATGAAGCAGCGTTGTTCGCCGGCGATCTGTTTCGCATGTATGCGCGCTATGCGGAACAGCGTGGCTGGAAAGTGGAAGTGGTCAGTGAAAGCGCCGGTGAACACGGCGGGTACAAGGAAATTGTCGCGCGCCTGGTGGGGCAAGGTGTTTACTCCGCATTTAAATTTGAATCGGGTGGCCATCGGGTGCAACGCGTGCCGACGACCGAGTCCCAGGGGCGTATCCATACTTCCGCGTGCACCGTGGCGGTATTGCCGGAAGTGGAAGAGGTGGACGCTGTGGCGATCAATGCCGCGGATCTGCGCGTTGATACCTATCGGGCATCCGGTGCCGGCGGCCAGCATGTCAACAAGACCGACTCCGCTATCCGATTGACCCACTTACCCAGTGGTATCGTGGTGGAATGTCAGGATGAGCGCTCCCAGCACAAGAATCGGGCGCGCGCGATGTCTCTGCTGCAGTCCAAATTGCTGATGATGGAACAGGAAAAACAGCAAAGCGAGATCGCGGCATCGCGGCGCTTGCAGGTAGGCAGCGGCGACCGTTCCGAGCGTATCCGCACCTACAACTTCCCCCAGGGGCGGGTCACCGATCACCGCATCAATCTCACTTTATATAAGCTTGAAGCGATAATGCAGGGTGAGCTGGCGCCCTTGATCGATGCCCTGCAGAGTGAGTACCAGGCGGATCAGCTGGCGGCAATCGGGAACTGAGCGATGGAGCCGGCGACGATCAGCAGTCTGCTGCAGAATGCGGTCAAAAACCTGCAGGCTCGGTCGGACACGCCCTCCGCCGATGGTGAAATTTTACTGGCTCACGCCTTGGGCAAACCACGGAGTTACCTGCGTACCTGGCCGGAACGTCTGGCCACACCTGAGCAACAGCAAAAATTCGCGATGCTGCTGGCGCGGCGTCTGGTGGGAGAGCCTGTTGCTTACCTCACTGGCGCACGGGAATTCTGGTCCCTGGCGCTGAAGGTAACGCCCGCGACCTTAATTCCCCGGCCGGAAACGGAGTTACTGGTGGAGCAGGCATTGGTGCGCCTTGCCGGCATCGGCTTACCCCGGATTCTGGATTTGGGTACCGGCTCCGGCGCCATCGCGCTGGCGCTGGCTCGGCACCACGTCGACAGTCAGATTACGGCGGTGGATTTGTCGATCGACGCACTCGTGGTGGCCCGGCAAAATGGTGTTGATCATGGCCTGACCAATGTTGACTTTCAGCTCGGGCATTGGTTTGAGCCGGTTGCCGGTCGCCGGTTTCACATGATCGTCAGCAATCCGCCCTATGTGGCGGAACAGGACCCGCACCTCAACCGGGGTGATCTGCGCTTTGAGCCACGCCTGGCATTGAGTGCCGGACCGGATGGTCTGAGCGCGTTGGCCTATATCGCCGGCAATGCCTCCGCGTATCTGGAACCTGGTGGCTGGCTGCTGATGGAGCATGGTTACGATCAGGGTGCGGCGGTCCGGCAATTAATGGAGGCCGCCGGATTCGTTACGGTGGATCAGTATGTGGATCTCGATGGGCATGTGCGCCTCAGCGCAGGACGTTGTCCAGTCTAGTCTTCATCAACAAATACAAGCGCGTGCCACGGCGCAAGTCTGACGGGCAAATAACTCCATTATCTTGGTGTGTTTTTCATGTTTAATCTTGGCGTTGGTCCGACGCCAGAAAAAATGCCGTTTATCGTTGGGAACTGGCCGGGAATCCGGTGCCCTGAACCCCGCCGCTCGACTATTTACGGGTATCCCCTTTTTATCCGGTGAAACTCCGGCTACGATGGGCTTATGGATATCGATCCGCAAGAATATCTGCGCCACCGGGAAATCAGCTTTGTGGCGCTGCACCCGGAACCGGACCAGTGCCAGTTCGCGCACCAGTTGTTGAGCGACATCGAGGGCGTCAATGGTGTGACTGTCACCGGCGCGGTGACTATTACCGTCAGCTATGATTTGACGTGTATTACCTTGAAAATCATTGAAGACGCACTGATGGAGCTTGGGTTTCATCTGGAAAATAACTTATTAAACAAAATGCGGCGCGCACTGATTTATTATGCGGAAGAAACCGTGCTTGCCAATCTTGGTTGTGATTCACAGAACAATGCGACGACCCGGGAGGTTTTCATCAATCGTTACAATCGACTGCGTCACGGGTGTCGCGATGACCGCCCGGAATTCTGGCGCCGCTATTCCTGAACAATTTGCCGCAGGTAGGCGCCCTCATATTTATGAGCCCCGGAAATGATAGACCTGGATGACGAGCAATTACTGCGTTATAGCCGGCAAATCATGTTGCCGCAGTGGGACGTGGCAGCACAGGAAAAAATACTCGCATCCCGGGTACTGATCATCGGTATGGGGGGGTTGGGTAGCGTCTGCGCCATGTATTTGGGCGCGGCCGGCGTCGGTCATCTGATATTGGTGGATTTTGACCGGGTTGATTTGTCCAATTTGCAGCGTCAAATTGCCCATGGGATGCAGGATATCGGCAGGACCAAGGTTGCCTCCGCCCGCGATACCCTGCAGGCGTTGAATCCCGGGGTCCAGGTTACCCCGTTAGCGACACGGTTGTCACCGGAGGAACTGTTGGCGCAGGTGCGGCAGGTCGATGCGGTGGTCGACGCCTGTGATAATTTCGCCACCCGATTTCTGGTGAACCAATGTTGTGTTGAAGCGGGGAAGCCTCTGATATCCGGGGCGGCTATTCGCTTCGAAGGTCAGCTTGGGGTCTTTGCCGGCCACCGTCCAGAAAGTCCTTGCTATCGATGTCTGTATGGCGATGACACGGAGTTACCGGGCACTTGCGCGGAGAACGGTATCATCGCTCCTTTGGTGGGGGTGATAGGCAGTCTGCAAGCCCTGGAAGCGCTGAAAGTCATTGCAGGCATCGGTACCACCCTGGAGGGGCAGTTGCTGGTGGTGGATGCGCTCCATACGGAATGGCGCAGGTTACGATTAAAAAAAGACCCCGAGTGTCCGGTATGTCGGCATTTCTCTTTGATTTCTAAGTAATTATTGTGTTTTTGTAGGGCTGGCCTCGGGTCCTGGGGATTAAAGATATTTTGTTAAATCACGCTAACTAATCAGTGGAATGTCGGTAAGCTTCGGGAATTTGCCGGACCTTTAACGTATTAGTTGAGTGGTAATAATTATGTGGGTACTCAGTCATCCAATTCAACGTGGACTGTTGTTGGCGGCAGTCCTTTGCGCGGCAAATATCGCGATATCTCCGGTGTCGGCTGACGAGCCCCCCGCGAGCGTTATTACCGGCGCGGGAGCGCATTTCGCGTGGACCATCTTTGAAAGCCTCAAGCCGGATCTGGAGAAGGTCGTAGGCCGGGAGATCACGGTTTATGGCAAGGACTCGATGCTGGGTCAGGGGTGCAATGCCGGTATCAAGATGGCCAAACAGTACACGCCGGAAAATCCGACGTTCGGGTTTCTGTGCTGCCCGTTGAGCCCGGAGGAACAGAAAAAGGAAGATCTGGTGGTGTATCCCCTGGCGATGGAACCGATCGTGATCATGGTGAACGAAGCCAATCCGGTCAGGAATCTCTCCTTGCAGCAGGTGCGGGCGATTTTTCGAGGTGAAATCACCAATTGGAAAGCCGTGGGGGGGAAGGATCAGTCGATTGTCGTGGTGACACGCTTGCATTGCAAGGAACGTCCCGGCCATTGGAAAACCATCTTGCCGGACAAGAATGATTTTCGCGCGGAACGCCTGAATGTGCAGAGTTCCGATGAGATGGTGGCGCGTATTACCGACTTTGAGGGAGCCATCGGGCACACCGGGTCCACCTGGGTGCGTCAGCCCGGATTGAAGGTACAGCCGGTAAGCATAGACGGCATCGATGCCACTGCGGCGAATTTACGCAACAAGAGTTATCCATTCTACCGGCCGTTATCCGCGGTAACGGTGCAGAAGCCCTCCGCTGACATTTTGAAAATTATTCGCGAAGTGCAGGTCGGTCCAGCATTCCGGGGCGTGGCGCAGCGCTACGAATTGTTACCCTTGAATCGGCAGGAAGATATGTGATGACCCGTTACGGCAATGATGATACTTAAAACTTATCGTTCCAAGCTGATTGCCTATAGCGCTTTACTGATGGTGTTTCTGTGCGCGATCCTGCTTTATTCTTACCTATATTCCCGGAGTGTCATTATTAACGAAGCTGATGTGCATGTCACGCGCACCGGTCAGTTGTTGGAGAGTCAATTACAATATGAGCGCAATGAGCTGCTGCGTTACGCCGGGATCGTCAGCGACGACCTGAGGGTTCAGGAATACCTGTTTATCGTATACCGCGTAGGTGCTGAAAAGGAGCCGCTGCGCAAGCTCTATGAGAAGCTTTATGGTTGGTTACCGGTGGACAGCGCGGTCATACTCGGCGCCAAGGGGGAGTTGCTGATCGGAGGCGAGGCGGATCTCGCGCGTTGGGTGCAGCAACAGGGGAATAGCATTCTGGAACGTGTTTACTACCGCCAAACCGGTGACAGTCTGGAAGTGGTGGCGGTGGTGCCTATTTCATACCGGGGCGACAAGCTTGGAGTGGTGGCGATGAGCCACCGTCTTAACAAGACCTGGTTGAACGACAAAGGCCGGAACAGTGGCGGGCAAGTATTTATCGTGCGTGACGGCAAGGTTCTGGCCAGCAGTCTCGATGATCAGGCGGGCGATCTGTTTCAAATCACGGATCAGCGCACTTTGATGAATGGCGATATCTACCGGGTATTTCCTATTGCCTTGCCGACGCTTGATGAAAACCTGCCGCAATTATGGTTTGGCGTTTCCGAAACCAAGCTGGTAAGCAATCTGAATCAATACACGCGGGTATCGCTGCTGGTGTTGCTCTTCGGGTCTGGCGCCATGCTCTGGATGGGTTACATGATCTTCCGTAACTTCAGCCGGCCTCTGGTTGATCTTATGGTAATGATCGAAAGAATAACCCAGGGTGATATGCCGGTGGTGAAAAAGTCCCATGCGCAGAATGAGATTGAGCTGCTGGCCAATAAATTCGCCGACATGGTGCATGCCCTGCGCAGCAAACAGGTTGAAATCGACGGCATTCACAAGCAGCTGGAAGAGTCTGCGATTTCCGACAGTCTTACTGGACTGTACAATCGGCGCCATCTGCAGGAGATCTTTCCCAAGTTACGCGCCCAGTCACTGCGCGATTGGCGCGTGCTGTCGGTGATCCTTTGTGATCTGGACTATTTCAAGCAGATCAATGACCAGTATGGGCATCTGGCCGGAGATCAATGTCTGATTCAGTTTTCCAAACTTTTAAAACAACAATCCCGATCCAATGACTTTTTATATCGTGTCGGCGGGGAAGAGTTCCTGGTATTAAGCATCAGCTCGGAACCGGCGGATGCCGTTGCCATGGCGGAGAAAGTGCGTGCTGCGACCAAAGACGCCAGAATCGTTTATAAGGGATGTACCATACTTTTGACGGTGAGTTGTGGCGTCAGCTTTTCCAGTCCTGACGATTCTGAAGAAACCGCGCTGCCCAGGTTGCTGTCCAGGGCGGATCAGGCCTTGTACCATGCCAAGGAGCATGGTCGCAATCAGGTGCAGGTTTATGGTGAGGGGGATGTCTTTGGCCAGCGCCGGGATCGTCAAGGTTGAGGTGACGGGTAAATGCACCCGTAACCATTATTCTTTAGGAATCGGTCGTGTCTTTAATATTTTTGATGGCGGCTTGGCGGTGGTGGCCTTCCCCTTGACCGGCGCCGGCTGCTCCTTACCTAATACCTCGTCTCTGGCGGCGCTAAGCGTCTGTTTCAGCTCTGTGCTCAAAGGTAGTTTGTTGTGCCAGCCCATGTAGATACCCAGGCTTCCGATCAGTGTCAACACCAACATGCCGCCTCCAAGGATCACGCCAAGCTTGATCAGTAATCCCAGCCATTTCCTGCGTTGCAGATCGGGTCGTGCGCGCAAGTTGCTGCGGCTGTCGGTTGGTCCCGGTTCCTGGCGATTCATGGGGCGGGCTTCGAATACCGCACGATTACGGTCCGAGACGGGCGTATCGTTGATCGGGATTCTGAACTTGCCGGAATCTACGGGCGCATTATTAGGGCGCGGCGCGGTGGAGTTGCCGGTAGGCGCCGGCGTTTGCGGTGTCGTGTAATCTGCTGAATCCGGACGCGTCTGGGCTTTGCCGCGATTGCTGAACAGAGATTCCAGTTCATCCTCGGTCTCGGGATCCAAGGCGGCTTCCCAGGCATTTTCACCCGAGATAAAACCCTTGGCTTTTTTGCCTGCTTTGGACGGTGCGCGCGGCGTCGAATCAGCCTTGCCCTGTTCGGCGTAGAATTCCGAGTTATAGACGTTCTGCGTCAAATCCTTGCTGTTTTTGGCGGGGGACTTGTTCTGGGCGATTTCCTGCTGTTTCAGCTCAGTAGCCTTGCGTTGCGCTTCAAGCTTTTTCTTGAGGCGCATGATGTCCTGCTGAGTTTTCCTCAGCTCTTCTTCGTCGGCATTAAGGCTGTTTTTTGGTGAATCGTCTTTGGACATGTTGTGACTGCGCCTCGGTTGACGGTCCTGGCTTCGATTTAACATTCAGGGCGTCAGTCTTGGTCAACTGACGTTCCAATTCAGTGGTCCAGGACCGAACGGCTTCCATATAGGTGTCGTCTTCACGATTAGCAGAATCCGTGCCTGTCGCCATGTGTAAAATATCCGCGTTGCCCGCGGCGGTGCGTGGGTGCGTGCTGCCCTGGGCTTGGGTGAATGTCGCCAGCACTTGTGTGAGGCGCCTGACGTCCGCTTGCAGCCCTAAATATTTTTCTTGTAAATCATTCAGTTGAGCCGTGGTGGTGCGCAGCTGCAATGCCAGATCGCTGGGCGTTGCCGGTGGCACTTCCCGAAGATCGCTACGCAGCACGGCCGGTGGTGTGGGCGTCTGTGCGACAACTCCGTCCGCCTCGGTCTGGGATCGTTCCATCAACCACGCGATTTCCTGCTGGTTGCGCGTCACATCCTGCCGCAGCAAGCTGAACTCATGGGCGAGACCCACGAACTGATCCAGATAGTCCTGGGCATCCACACCACTATCAGTATCGGCGGAAAGGGCGATTTTCTTTAGTATGGTACGCGGGTCGGGTTCGGGCGCCGCTGCAAGAGCATCGGCTGCCGGAAAATCCATGATCGTCGCGGTTTCCGGTTCCGATCCCAGGCGCACTCTCTGCAATAACTTGGCGTTAGGGGGTACTCTTTCGATGCCGCCCATTAATACGTAGGCTTCATGGCCGTGCTGAGCCAGCAGGAAGGCGGCGGCGGCGCTGAGTTGGCCGTTACCGCAGAATACGATATAGGTCGTGGTGGGGGAGAATTTTTTTACACGCTCACGTAATTCCACCATGGGAGCCAGGATTGCGCCTTCCAGGTAGTCGTGCCGGTCGGCATGGCTGCGCACGTCGATAAAGCGTCCGCCATTGGTGATCAGCTCCTCAGCCTCGGGATAAGTTACCAGGTCCACCACCGGGCGTACCAACAGTTTCAGGAAATCGTCCCTGGTCAGGCGCATGATAACGCCCGCTTCTTGCATGGTCACCGTGGCGTTGCGTTTGCCATTGGTGATGATGGCTTCCTCACCGAACCCGGTCCCGACACCGAGTTCTGCCAGGGTGACTTCGCCGAGTTCGCTGGTATGGCGGGTAACGGCGCAGCGTCCTTCCTTGATGATGTAGTAGTAACTGTCTGTTTCGTTTTGGCGTACGATGATTTGGCCGGGGCGTACGATCAATTCTTTCATACGAAGCAGCAAGGCCTGAATGTTTTGGGGTGGAACCTTGCGCGTGTTGAGGGAGCCGAGAAATTGTGTCATCCAGTCATTGCTGTCCTCGGTTTCCATTTCGGACACTTGGTAGTTTGCTAGCAGGTCGCTGTCCATCATGACTTCCAGCAAATGCCGGTCGATCACCAGGAAGGTGGAGGGTTGGGTGGTGCGCATTTCCACGCGCCGCGGAATCACATCGGCGATGGCGTCGCGCGCCGCTTCAGTCCCCGCTTTCAGGCGTAACATGCCGATTTGTCGCGATGAAATTTCAATTTCACCCGTGACCAGAAAATAGGTGCGTCGATCGTTATCTCCGCGTCGGAACAACACGCGGTTAGAAGGAAAACTGACTAACTGACATTTGCTCGCCAGCGCCTTTAAGTCCTCCAGTTCAATGGATTGAAATGGAAGATATCGACTCAATAGTTTTGCGTCGACTCGCTTTGCGGTCAATTTTTTTGCAGCGCCCATTGTTTCATCCTGCCGGTGACGGGGACCGGTCCTGAAACATCCATGGGGGAACATCGGCTATTCCTGCCAATCATTCCCGACTATTTATTCAGGTGAATCCCCGTGCGGTTAATCAATAGAATAGTTATCGGCGTAGGATATTGAATATCAATCGCCGAGGTTGTGACGGCTATCACAGAACCGAAGTGCCGTGCCGGTGGGGTCAGGGTGCGTTGCCGGACTCAGGAGATAGGCCAGAACATTTCCTGTTCGAAGATCGCTCGATAGGTGCCGGTGTCCAGGCACCAGGCCGGCACTTGTTCCGGCGGCAGGGGTTCGCCGATGAGGAATCCCTGGGCCTGATCACAGCCCCGATTGCGCAGAAAATGGAGTTGTTCCTCGGTTTCCACGCCTTCCGCCATGACGCGCAGGCGCAGGGTCTGTGCCAGGGCGATGATGGCTTCCGCGATGGCGGCATCGCCCTCGTCGGTGGAGATGTCGCGCACGAAGGAACGGTCGATCTTCAAGGAATTCAACGGGAACTTTTTCAGGTAGCTCAGCGAGGAATAGCCGGTGCCGAAATCGTCAATGGCCAGCTGCACGCCTAATTCATGGAGTTTACGCAGGGTCACGATCGCGTTATCGACATTGTCAACCAGAAAGTTTTCAGTGATCTCAAGTTCCAGATTGCCGGGGTCAAGTCCCGAGTTTTTCAGCGCCGCGGCGACGCTATCCACCAGTGCCGGTTGCGTGAACTGCAGCGGTGACAGATTGACCGCAATACGCAGCGGTGCCATTCCGGCACGTTGCCACTGCGCCGCCTGCCAGCAGGCTTTGTGCAGCACCCAATCGCCGATGGCGGTGATAAAGCCGGTATCTTCCGCCAGCGGCAGGAACTGGTTCGGATACAGCAGGCCAAGATCCGGGTGATGCCAGCGTATCAGCGCTTCGAGCCCGGTGATTTCCCGACGATGCAAATCAATTTGCGGCTGGTAATATAAAATAAACTCGTTACGCTGTAATGCGTGCCGGATGCGGTTTTCCATGATCAGATGTTCCACCGCTTTGGCATTCATGTCCGCTGTGTAGAAACGGTAGTTGTTGCGTCCCTGTTCCTTGGCACGGTACATGGCGGTGTCGGCGTTTTTCAGCAGTTCCTCGATATCCGCGCCGTCCTGCGGAAAAATGGCGATTCCCAGGCTGGTGGTGACGAACATTTCGTGGCCATCGATATGAAACGGTCGATTCATGACGTCCTGAATCTTGCGGGCCACGGTGGTGGCGTCTTCGTGATGGGTGAGTTCTTCCAGGATCACGGTAAATTCATCACCGCCCAGACGGGCAACGGTATCGCCTTTGCGTGCATTTTGTTGCAGGCGCTGGGCGACGGCCTTGAGCAGTTCGTCGCCGGCATGGTGACCGAGACTGTCGTTGATCATTTTGAAACGATCAAGGTCCAGAAACAGCAGGGCGACCTGCCCGCGTTGACGTCGAGCCTTGGCCAGGGCATGGGTCAGACGATCATGGAACAGTGTGCGATTGGGCAAGCTCGTGAGGCTGTCATAATTCGCCAGTTGCAGCAGCCGTTCTTCCGCCCGTTTGCGTTCGGTGATGTCCGTGGCGACGCCGATTACACCAACCACTTCCTGTCGCGCATCTTTGACGATCGAATAGCGGCACTCAAAAATCAGATCGTTGATCTCGATCATGGAGGTCACTTGCTCACCGTCAAGAATGCGCGCGAAATCCTTCTTGAAACGGGGCCGGTTCCGCAATAGTTTGAATAGCGATTGCCCGACCAGGTCACCGGGGCGCACGGCCAGGCGTTCCAGGCCGCGACCCTCGGCGAAAGTGAAACAACCTGCGCGATCCACGGCGAAGAGAATGACCGGTGCGTTGGTCACCACGCTGCGCAGACGTTGCTCGCTTTCCTGCAGCGCCTTTTGCATGGCTTGACGCTCGGAAATCTGGTGACGCAATTCCTGATTGGATTGCACCAGTTCCTGGGTGCGCAAATTGACCCGTTGCTCCAGTTCCTGGGCCACGGACCACACCGATTCCTGGATGCGTGTGGTATTGGAGATATCACGTAACTCAAGGGTGAAATAACTATTCAGGCCGATGTTCACCGCCGTCAAATTCAGTTCGACGATAAACGGGTCATTGTTGTTACGAATGCCCGTGCAGCGCATGAATACGGAGCTTTCAAGCCGATAGTTGGCGAGCGACAGATCCGGAAGCAAGGTACCGATATCCGCGCCCAGAATTTCTTTGCTGCTATAGCCGAACAGGCGTTCAATCGCCGGATTTATTTCTCTGATTATCGCCATGCTATCGCAAACAATAAGACCATCGCGCAGGTTGTGGATGATTTCATGTTCGAGTTTGTCGACGCCAGAGATTTGTTCTTGCATGGTCGTTAGTGGCGTGTCTGGGGATGAGAGCATCACGATACCGAATTGGAAAATCATTGAGAAGTCCTTTTTGTCGGCATCCATTCCAATTGCTAAAAAGATGAGCATCCATCCATATAAGTTTTTGTTATTTCAGAAAGTGTTAGTTGCTACGAAAGAGAATCATTGGCCGGTGCTTTGAAAAACAAGGTTTTCGAGTGCTCCATTTTGCGTCATTTCATGGAGCCGGTGGCGGGTAGCGGTGCACGGGTCGAATGACGGCGGTCGAGATTGGTTGGTGTAAATCTAAGCAATTTAACCTATAATGACGCCCTTTTTTACCAGGAACAGCGAATCAGATGTACGTATATGAGCATGGCCAATCCGCCGTCAGCATTGCCATAATTTCCGATACCCACGGTCAGATTGCGCCACCCGTTTTGGACGTGGTCGCCGGATGCGACCTGGTGATCCATGCCGGTGATATCTGCGGCGCGCAAGTACTCGCTGCGCTACAGGCAACGGGCAGCCAGGTCTATGCGGTGCGCGGCAATAACGATCGTGCCGCGTTATGGTGCGCATCGGAGCATGCCATACTCGACGACCTGGCCGACACGTTAAGTGTGAAGTTACCCTCGGGGCTGCTGGTCGTGGAGCACGGCCATCGTCATGGCGCCCACCAGCCCAGTCACGAGTCTTTGCGCGCCACCCATGCTGACGCACGCATTGTCGTCTATGGGCACACGCACAAGCTGTTGATTGATCAGTCCGCGGAGCCCTGGATTGTCAATCCCGGAGCGGCCGGATTCACGCGCAATCACGGCGGTGCCAGTTGTCTGGTGTTGCACGCCGCACACGATCGCTGGCATTTTGACACCTATAAGTTTCCCGACCAGATACAGGTCGTTGCATAACGACGGGCAAGTATGTTCCAGGGAATGTCTGGGGATTACCAACGAGGCTATCAGTTGTTTTCCCGCTCGCGATAGATATCCACGATGACGGTGATGCCGCCGACGAAGCCAATGATGGCGACGATAGTGACCATATAGAGTAGAGCTTGTTCCATTCGGTAATCCTTCATGACAACGGGGTGATGGTCTATGGAAACGGCAGCGAGCCGCTCCGACTGTAAACTTTAATCAACATTGCCCAGATTATCAATGCTCCATGATCCCCCAAAGAGGTTTCATTGACGCTAAACGATGCACATTTGCCCCGCCTCGCCATCAGCCGCTGCTTGTTGGGTCACCCGGTGCGCTATGACGGCGGGCACAAGTATCACTATTTTATCGCCGGGGTTCTGGCGGCGCGGTTGCCGTCGTGGCCCCTGTGTCCGGAATTGGAGGCGGGTCTGGGTGCGCCGCGACCGGCCGTGCAATTGCAGGACACAGGCTCCGTTGTGCGCCTGGTAACGGTGTCCGGGACTCAAGACGTCAGTGCCCGGCTTCAAGACGCGTGCCGGAGGTTCCAGGCCGTCTTGCCGCAAATTGATGGTCTCATCCTCAAGAGTCGTTCTCCCAGCTGTGCCATCGACGATGCGCAATTGTGGCGACCATCGTGGGAGTCGTCGCCTGCTGTATCGGGTATGGCCACCGTCGGGGCCGGCTCTGGACCGGGGTTTTTATTGCGCAGCGGGGTGGTGCCGTCGTCATTGCCTGCGATCAGCGATGTCCGGCTGGCGGACGCCGAACAGCGGCGGATTTTCATTGAGGCCATTTTCCGGCATTGGCGTCACCGGCAGCATGAGATCGCGCTGGAGCGTTTGGAATACGCGCTGCAGGTCGCGGCCGGTCTGCTCAGCGCCCCGTACGCCACCGGGTAAGGTAGCGGGCTGGCATGGCGGCTTCAGGGGGATTCTTCCGGATGCTGGCCCAGGGCGTCGGTGATACAGGCTTTCAAGCTTGCCAGGTCGGCGGCGCATTGCAGTTTCCGGTGGAAGTTCCCGTCACGATAGAGAAATAGCGCCGGCAAATGAAAAACCTCGAATTCGCGTACCAGGGCCAACTCCTGTTCGCAGTCCACTTCAAATATGATGAGCTCCGGGTTGCGCGCGCGATATCCCGCCAGTGTCTTGCGCCAGGCGCGGCAGGATGGGCAGCTTCGGCTGGTGAACAACACCAAGGCGACTCCGGGAGTATCTTCCAGGGTGTGATGGTAGTCGAACTGGGTGAGGTGTGAAAACAGATCCATGCTGATACGTGTGTAATGGTGCGGTGAAGTGTAATGGACTCAGGTCGAAATGTTAACCGGGAGAAAGCTTAGCCACGGTGTCCCGGCTCAGGTGGCGTCGAATTTTCTCCCGGTGTCGCCGAAAAAACCGGCTGCGCGTGTCTGGGTTGTTGGTTACCGGTCCCGGCAGGGTGGCGGCCAGATCGATGGCCTCTTCCAGGGAAAGTTGATGTGCGGATTTACCCCAATAGTGACGCGCCGCAGCCTCGACACCGTAGATGCCACGGCCAAACTCCGCAATATTCAGGTAGATTTCCATGATGCGTTTTTTCCCGACATTTTGTTCCATGGCATAGGTGAGTATGGCTTCATGTAATTTACGCAGCGGATTGCGGGAGGGGGACAGCAAATAGTTTTTAATGGTCTGCTGGGAAATGGTGCTGGCGCCATAAATCACGCGCCCCTGAGACAGGTTGAATTCCATGGCATCCATGAATGCCGTTTGATCAAATCCCTGGTGCTCGAAAAAGCGGGAATCTTCGGCTACGATCACTGCCCGGATGACATGCTTGGGAATTTGTTGCAGTTCGATCGGGTACCATTGCAGTCGCGGCCAGTCACGGTGCTGGGACTGTTCATATTCATAGTGCTGTATAAAGCTGGATTTTTGGACCGGGCCATGGAGAAATTGCTCCCAATCGGGTAACAGGCCTGCAATATATCCACATTCCACCGCGACAAGTGTATAAACTATACGGACACCCCAGCGCGCCAGGGTTTGCAATCGACCGCGGCGACTGTTGGTGTCGGTGTAAAGAGGGCGAAAAGATCGCCAGAAAGCCATTTTCCGTAACATTCCTGTTGTATTGATGTCGAGGGGTTGCGGACCACTACTATCAGCGGCCAGTTGGGGCTTGTTCTTAAATATGGGGGGCTCCCCGCTGATGACACAGGTTTCCTGGGTGTCAACGACACTTCCGATGCGGTGATTGGGTAACATAATATGATGCGAGAGTTTTGGGAGCAACGTTACGGTGAGGACGCGCTGGCCTACGGTGAGCAACCTAATGTATTTCTAACCGGCCAGACGCGGTACTTGCAACCGGGCATGAGGGTGCTGGCCGTCGGTGATGGTCAAGGGCGCAATGGCGTGTGGCTGGCGCAACACGGTCTCGATGTGCTGTCGGTGGACTATGCGCAAACGGGGCTGGACCGCGCGCGCGCATTGGCTGAGATGCGGGGCGTGTCGATTGCCACGTTTTGCGTCGATTTGTTTACCTGGGATTGGCCGCGCGAGCAATTTGATGCTGTGGTGGCGATTTTTGTCCACTTTTCGCCGGAGCAGCGTGCGCGCATGCATCAGTCCATGCTCGCCGCCTGCAAACCCGGGGGGGTGGTCATCATGGAAGCTTTTCGCCTTGAACAACTGGAATATCAGCAGCGATATCACAGTGGCGGACCCCCGGCGGCGGCGTTGCTCTATGCACAAGATATGCTGGCGCAGGACTTCCGGGAGGCTGAGATGCTAATGCTGGAAGACGCCGAGACGGAGTTGAGCGAAGGACCCTACCACAGTGGCAAAGCGGCCGTGGTGCGGCTGTTGGCGCGCCGCATGGGGTAACGGTTATTGACCGCCCGCGACTTTGGAAAGTGCCAATTGGGCAGCGGCGCGTTTTACAGGTAATGGGCGATAGCGGGCGGGGCTGGCGAGCAGTGCAGCGGGCGGTGTCATGTTCATCTGCATACCGCCGGTGATTCGAGCGCCGGGGTGTATCTGAATATTGGGGCTGTACAGGTTGCCGACGATAATCGCGCCATTGAGCACGATGAGCTTGTCCCGGGCGACGACCTCGCCTCGGATACTGCCTTCGACGATGACGATATCCGCCACGATATTGCCTTTCCATTTGGCGGAGACTGCGATCAGCAACAAGCCTTCCACTTCCCCGCCGCCTTCCAGGCGACCTTCGAAACGCACGTTGCCTTTGCTTTTGAAAGCACCGGAGATGATGGTGTCCTGAGTCACAGTCATAAAGTTTTTCATGATCTTCCTTCTGGCGCAGTCACTCTTGATGGCCGCCACTCTGTCAGCATACGCAGTGGCCTAGCAAGAATCAATCCGTTTTAGGTGTTTCGTTTTAACATAAACTGATAAACTTGGCGCTTGATATCGCCTTTATGGGCTCATGCTGGCGATTTCGTGTCCCATTGCGGTCGACACTGGGGACTGGCGCGCAGTGATCGCTGCAGGGCCAAATATAGATAAATATTCGGTCGTTGGGAAGGTGCTTTGATAAACTGGTGGCGTGCATTTATTAAACGTTGTTAAGAAGGTGTTTGTTGCATGAAAAAATGGCAGTGTTTGATTTGTGGTTATGTTTATGATGAAGCCCAGGGAGCTCCTGAAGAAGGTATCGCGCCGGGAACACGCTGGGAGGATATTCCCGACGACTGGTTATGCCCAGACTGTGGCGTTGGCAAGATCGATTTTGAAATGATTGAAATGGCAGGCTGAATCCATGGCGGAGCAAGAGTATCCGGGGGACGCCGCGGTCACACCACTGGTGATTGTGGGCACCGGGCTGGCGGGTTATACCGTGGCTCGGGAATGGCGCAAACTCGTTCCTGACCAGGCCCTGACCATTATCAGTGTCGATGATGGCAGCTTCTATTCCAAGCCGATGCTGTCTAATGCGCTGACCGCCAGGAAATCTCCCCAGCAACTCGCGACCTTTTCCGCCGCCCAGATGGCGGAACAACTGCAGGCCACGATTCTGACTCAGGCGCGGGTGACGGCGCTGCATCCCGAGCGTGCGGAACTCACGCTGCTGCGTGACGATGGTGTGGAGTGCCGTCTCGGCTACGGACAGTTGGTGCTGGCGCTGGGCGCTGATGCGGTAAGCTTACCGCTGGCCGGAGATGGTGCCGGTGGGGTATACGCCGTAAACGATCTGCAGGACTATCGACGCTTGCGCGCGGCACTCGAGCAGGCGCGTTCGGTGCTCGTGTTGGGCGCCGGGTTTGTGGGTTGTGAATTCGCCAATGATTTGCGTCTGGCCGGCTATGAGGTTAGCGTTGCGGACCCCGCGCCGTATGCGCTGAGCCGATTCGTACCTGAGTCGTTGGGCCGGCAGTTGGTGGCGGCGTTACAGGATATCGGTATTGGCTGGTACGCCGGCTGGGCGGCTCGGGAAGTGTTGCGCCAGGAGGGTAAGTTGCTGGTGACCCTGGAGCATGCTGCCGGGGCGCGACAGCAACTCCCGGTTGACCTGGTTTTGTCGGCGACGGGTTTACGTCCCCGGGTGGCCCTGGCCCAGGCGGCAGGATTGCATGTCAATCGCGGAATCGTTACGGACGCTTGGTTACGTACCAGCGACGCCCGGGTGTATGCGCTGGGAGATTGTGCGGAAGTCGCGGGTGTGGTCCAACCCTTTGTGATGCCCTTGATGCATTGTGCCCGAGCCCTGGCCAAGAATTTGGCGGGCACGCCCGCGCCGGTGGCCTATCCGACGATGCCCATTGTGCTGAAAACGCCCAGTTATCCGGTAATAGTGGTGCCGCCAGACCCGGGTCTGGCGGGATCATGGCAAGTTACGGAAATGGAAGGTGGTGTAAAGGCGCTGTCCATGGATGCGGACGGGAAGCTGCTTGGTTTTGCCTTAGGGGGCAGCGCGTTGACCGAGAAGGCCGCGCTGCTGAAGGCGCTGGCGTCAGCTTGACGGTTTGTTCAATAACGCCTGCAACGATCCGATGCTCCGTACCCAGGGATGGGCTTTCTTCAGGTGCGCGGGCAAGTTTGCCAGGGCGTGTTCCGCTTCCATGCTTGAGGGATAAATGCCTTGAATGAGAATGTGCCACTCATAATCATTCACCACCAGGCGTAAATAGGCGACACTGTCGCCCACATTTTTCTTTTTCAATAATTGCAGCAAGGCTTGCTCGTTGTAAGAACCGAACAGCTGGATAGTATAGGCCTGCGCATTTTGGGACCGTAGCCAGGCATTGCCGGACAAGTTGTCCAACACTTGCCGCGGTGCTAACGTGGCGGTGGGCTTTGGACCTGGCGCGTTGACCGTCTGTGTTTGAGTGTGGGTTGCCACCGGGTCAGCTTGGTCCGCGGCCGGCATGGTCTCCGGCGTGAATATCAATTCGGTGACGGCATTCACCGGGATGGTTGGCGTACTGCTCTCATCTTGAGTAGCCACGACTGCCATGTGTGCGGCGTCCAGCTCGGTTTGGGTGGGCGCAGAAGAATTCGGTTGGATGCTCAGGGTTCCATCGAGTGTTTGCGGTGGCACGGATTGCCGCCGGCTGTGTGCCGATGGCGGCAGCTCGATCGTGGTGCTGGGTTTGGTGACGGGATGCTGCGGCTGCAGCAGGTCGATCCCCAGGAAGTGGGTCAGGGACCTGCTGAGATCCGGCCAATGTTGGTAGAATGCGGCTACTGTGGCCAGCAATCCCAGCAACAACAACGTGCGCCGGGTGGAGCCGAATACGCCATGCAGTATTGACGGATCTTTGTGATCGAGTGCTTCGCGCGCCAGGATTTCATTGATGCGCATCGGCAGGCCTCCTGAGGCCTGATGCATCGCCTTGAGATGTTTGCCGTGCGGTTTGCGCAACTTGAAACCGCATTGGATCATGCGGTCTTCGACATAAAACGATACATCCTGCTCGTTCAGGCGCGGCAGGTAGATGAAAGTCGCCCAACCGTCAGTGTAACCGAGGAGCGAATTGTGAATCAGTGATTGTTTGATATCCGGTTCACTGAAAAGCACGATACCGAACTTCGCGCTTTTGGGGGTGAGAATTTTTTTCAGACAGAGTATCGCCCGCAAGTTGTCCTGGGAGAGGTTGTGGGCGTCATCAATCACCAGCAGATGGTTTAATGTTTCACTTTGATCGGTCAAGTGTTTGCATAGCGCCTGGAATGTGATATTCGGTTTGTTGGCGCCGGTGGCGCAAGCCACGGCCTTGATCAGATCGCGTACGGTAAAGTCTTGCACGGCATTGATGTGCACCAGCACTTTATCGCGCCAGGACTCGCGTTCGCAATGTTCCGCCAGCGTGGATTTGCCGCTGCCGAAATCGCCGATCACCAGGATAATTGACTTGCCCTGGTCCACCATATGCACCAGGGTGATGAGTCTTTGTTGCAAGGCGGGAAACAGGAATAACTGGCTCCCGCCGGTGATCGGCAGAGCATCAGCCAGCACCGGCACATCATCGGGGGGCGCGTTGGAGCCTTTGCCCTTGGCCGATGGGAGTTCCGGCGCCGGTGGCAGTTCGATGTCTTTGCGTTTGGCGGTTGATAGTCCCATAAATGATATGGATAATTCCCTGATATTGACAGCAGTTCTATTTTTTTCGACTAAACCTTAACTTACTTTAATCAGGGGGGTCAGATTCCGGTGCCGTGTCCACACCCGAAAATGCCAGGTTCTGGCAAGAAGGCTCCAATCACAGGATTTGGATCGGCCAGCGTGTTGCTCGCCATTTTGTTGGCGGCGTGTGTAACGGTTGTTGCCGGGGAGTGCACGGTCGGCGACCGGTGGTATCTGCCGCCCCACGGAGAGTCCGTGCCCGGTGATGATTGGTTGGTCAGTTTACGCAACAAGCCGGTGATTTTAATCGGTGAGCATCATGACAACAACGCGCATCACCTGTGGCAACTACGGATACTGAAGACCCTGCTGGATGCCGGCGATCAACCGCCGCGCTTTGCTGTGGGATTTGAAATGCTGCCCCGGTCCCGGCAGGAGTCCCTCGACCGCTGGTTCCTCGGGCACGAGGGCAAACAAAATTTGAAACAGGATCTGCAATGGGATTCGGTTTGGGGCTTCGATTTCGATTACTATTATCCTTTGATGGAGCATGCTCGCCTGCGGGCGGCGGGCATGCTGGCACTGAATGCCGAAGCGGACCTGGTGGCGCGGGTACGTACTGATGGTTGGGAGCAAACGCCCCCGGCGTTGCGTCAGGGACTGCTGCCACCGGCGCCGCCGTCCCGGGAATATCTGCGCCTGTTGGCCAGCAGTTTTCTTGGACATGTGCCGCCGGGCGCGCAACCAGAGGATGGCGAACGTAAACAACGATTCTTGAGGTTTGTGCAGGGCCAGTTGGTATGGGACAGCGTCATGGCGCAATCCATAGCGCAGGCCCGGCAGCGCCACCCTGAGCTTGGGGTCATCGCATTCATGGGCAGTTGGCATATGATCGATGGCGGTGGCGTACCCTATCAACTGGCGCAATTGGGAGTGACGCAGGTCAGCGTTATCGTACCCTGGGATGCGCATCTCGACTGCGCCGGTATCAATCCGGGGTATGCGGATGCTATTTATGGACTGGATTATCGAACTCGGTGATGACCGGCGGCTTGGCGCAGTGGTGGCAGAGATAACGAGTTAACGGGGGGTTGGTGAAATTACATGCAGTGGTAATGAGAACGTTGATTAGCGTTTTGGTGGTGGGTTCTGCCTTGTTAGGTTCCGCCTGCGATCAGGGGCCGTCCCTGGATCAGGTGCAAGTCGTGGGCAACAAACTGTTCGATGCCATTGCCAGCGGTGATCGCGCGGCAGCGTTGGCGCTCTATGACGAGCAATTTTTTGCGATACACTCACGGGACGAATGGTGGCAATACTTGCAGAAGATCCACCAAAAGTTGGGAGACATGAAGGAGCATCATCTGCGCAAGGATCATTATGATACCCGGTACAGCGGTCGCTTCTATATTTTCGAATATCAGACGGTTTACGAGCAGGGCAATGCCTGGGAAATCCTGACTTTCGTCAATCCCAATGACAGTCCCGATATAAAACTGGTGGGTCATCAAATAAAGGCGAAGGGGTTGTGATATGACTTTTATGCGTACCGGGCGAACGATTTATCAAATTCTGGTGGTGTTGATGGTGGTGGGGCTGTCTGCCTGCCAGGGTACCGCACATCGGGGGTACGATCCGCGGGCGATGACCAGTTTGAACGTGGCGCAACTGTGGGAGCCGGCGGATCCTGAGCACTATGAGCCTCCGTACACGATAGATTTGAAGAAAATGGTCACCTTGGATGGCGTGTTGCGGCAATTGCAGCCGCAACGCGTGGTTTATGTGGGGGAAACGCATGACCGCTTTGACCACCACCTCAATCAGCTTGCGGTGATCAAGCAAATGTATGAGGCAAATCCGCACCTGGCGATTGGCATGGAGATGTTTCAGCAACCCTTTCAGCGGGTGCTGGATGATTATATCGCCGGTAGCATCGACGAAAAGACGTTCCTGCGCGATACGGAATACTATGACCGCTGGCGCATCGATTACCGAAATTATCGTCCGATATTGGAGTTCGCGCGGGTCAATCATGTTCCCGTGATCGCGCTGGATATCACGGAAGAGCTGCGACAGAAAATTGGTATGTCGGGAATCGAAGGTTTGGATCCGCAGGAGCGAACTCAGGTGCCAGCGGAGATTGATCGCTCTAATAAGGACTATCGAGAACTGCTGCAAGCGATTTTTCAGCTGCATCCTTCGGTGCACGGGCAAGTATTCGAGCGTTTTGTGGAAGTGCAATTGGTGCGGGATGAAGCCATGGCCCAACGCACTGCCGACTACCTGCAACAACATGCCGACACGCGCCTGGTGGTGCTTGCCGGTGGCGGTCATTTGGTCTACGGCTACGGTATACCGCAGCGCGTACAACGACGGGTGCCGGTGGCCGCGGCCATCATACTTAACGACGTTACCCATGAACCGCGGCCGGAACTGGCGGATTTCATCCTGTTGCCACGTCCCGCGGGGCTGCCACCGGCAGGGCGTTTAGGGGTGGTGCTGGACACCAGTGTGCCGGGTGTGGTGCGTATCAGCGGCATGGCCGAAGACAGTCCCGCCGGCCTTGCCGGGATCAAGGAGGACGACACGATCACCGCTGTCGATGACCATGCCACCGGTGACATGACTGATATCAAATTCAGTTTGTTGGAGAAAAAGCCCGGTGATGTCGTGACGGTAAAAGTGTCCCGACATACCTGGTTGGGCGGGGTCAAGGAATTGGCGTTGCCCGTGACGCTGTATTGATGTCCCTGTCACGTGATTGACGTGCGCTGCCGCGCGTCAGTTCTTGGGTTGCTTCAGAGTGATCAAGGTGTAACCCAGGTTCTGATAGTCGCGGATCTGGGTCGGACCCACCGGCGCCACATCGATATAGTCGGGGAAATCCTCCGCGCTTTTGTCATACCATGCGGCATGGGTGCCGCACACGTGTATGGGCACCTTGGCGTCGCTGGTGAGTTGCACGACCGCTTTGTGTACCTCCTGGTATTTGTCACGGTTGGCGTCGAGCAGGGAAAATTCCTCCTTGCCGTGGGATACCACCGCGATATCGAGATCCGGAAACCGTCCCCGCAAGCGGCGTGTATAGTCCTGGATCAGGGGTAAAGCCCATTGCAGCGCGTTTTCCCTGCCTGACGCGACTTCGAAGACCACCCCGGCGGGTGGCGTCGCCTGACCGAGGAGTGTGGCAATTTTCAGCTCCGGGTCCGCAGCGTGGGCGCCGTTCTGCAGCAGGAAGGTAGCCAGAAAGAGGGTTGCAATACGGGTCAGGGTCACAGTGCTGTCTTTTGTTGCGTGCCGGATCTTTTTGATCCAGCCGAGCACTGATTGTTACACATCCTCCTGGCGTTTCCATTAGGGTGTTGGCGGTAGATTGGATCTTTTTTGGGGATGCGATGATAGAAGCGATCAGAAAATTTTTCGAAGCCAATATGTTGCCGGCGGCCTCTGAGCATGACGAGCATGGCCTGCGCCTGGCTTGTGCGGCCCTGTTGTATGAGGTGGCGCGTATGGACTTTAAGGTGCAGGGCGCTGAGCTTGATGCCGTTGCCAGGCTGGTGCAGGAAAAGTTCGGTTTGGCGCCCGACGTTGCCGGCGACTTGCTGGCCGCGGCGGAGCAGGAGGTACACAATGCCGTCAGCTATCATGAGTTTACCAGCCTTATCAACCAACGCTTTTCCTATGAGCAAAAGACGCGGCTTGTCGAGATGATGTGGCATGTGGCCTTTGCCGATCACCATCTGGACAAGTACGAAGAGCACCTGATTCGTAAAGTCGCGGACCTCCTGTATATCTCGCATGTGGATTTTATTCAGGCCAAACATCGGGCGCAGGCCGCTGACTGAGTTACCGTCGGCGTCAAGCGTGACTGCGCAAGATTGCAGGCCAGGTGAGTTCCATGTATCAGCGCGAGCAGTGTTCATTTCCCTGATTAGTGCGCGTTGCCGGGGCTGGCCTGGATCTTGGTGTCCGGTGCACAAGTAAGTAGTTTGCATGGGAATTCTGGCAAAGAAGGTGCAGTACATTTTTTCTGACAATTTGTAACGGCGGCTTGGCAACACCTGGTATTATGCGTCGCGCGGCGCCCCTCCATACTATCCGACGGGCTGTTGATATGCACGGCGACATGGCGTTCGCTGACCATAAGACTATCCCTCGGTTTGGACACGGTGCGGCATTGCCGTGGCAGGTGGGTTGCCGATGTGGTGAATTCATCAAATTCATTGACAAGGCATTGTTTGGTGGATTAAAAATTCAGGAGCCAATCGACCGGGCTTGGATTGTCGAAATACCTTTGCTTTATTGATAATTAAAGTTAAACTATACAACCACACAGGGGCTTTGTTATCTATGGCAACCAGTACGACGCAAGAACGACGTGTTGATTCGCATGAGCAAATCCGTAATCTGGTGTTTTCGCGGACCAATACCTTGTCCAAGTTAACGCAGCTGGCATCATGCAAACCATTTAAACCCAATCGTAAAACACAGAATTTACTACAGGAATTTTGTGAGTCACTGATCGATTATACGGCGAGCGCGCATTTCCAGTTGTATCGCTATATCGACGAACGCAAGGAACGGCGCAAGCCGGTACTTGATGTCGCCGAGTCTATTTATCCCCGGATCGTTACCATTACCCAGCGTATTCTGGATTTCAACGACAAGTACGATTGTGAAGATCATTGCACCGACCTGCTGCAGTTGGAGCGTGACCTGTCGTCGCTGGGTGAAATGCTGGCGGATCGTATCGAACTGGAAGATCGTCTGATCTCCATACTGACGCGTGGTCGCAACTGATTCTTGGTCCTGCCCGCTGTGGCGGGCAGCCGCTCAGTACTTCCTTTCGAAGTAAATGCCGAATTTGCGATTGTCGCCGCCCGCAGCATCGATGCCCACATAGCCGTTGGCGCTGACCAGAAACCTGAGTGTGCCGACCCAATCCTGCTGTTGCTTGGCGTTGAAATCGCGGCCGGTGGCGCTGCCGATTTTCTGTTGTCCGCTGAGCACGTCATAGACGGGGCCGGCGCCTATCGTGATATTGCTGAAGTTGACTTGCAGCATGGCAATGACACCGTATTCCCGCCAGTTGTACGCGATTTCGCCATTGGTGGCGTCACCGCCCTGGGCGCGGCCATAGTCGACATAAACCCGAGGTCTTATTTGGAACAGTGCCTTGGCGGGAATTTCGCGTTCCATCCATAGTCCCAGGCGGTAGCCGGCCGCGCTTACGCCGCGCGTGTCGGGATTGTCATTTTGGGTGACGCCCAGTTGTCCCAGATTCATGCCCATCAAACCGCCGCCAACCATCGGTTCAGCAAACATTATATATAGCGATTCAATATCAGTGACGAAAGTCTGCGTATCGTAGTGCAGGGCAACTTCCTGCCGCTCCAGGAACAAGGCGAAACGACTGTCCTGTTTATTGATGCTCAAGGCCTGGGCGGGTGTCGCCAGCGCCAGCGTTACCATACCGATGGCGCCAACTACAGATAAGCCGTTTAACTTACTCACAATGCACCTGATTGATGTGCCAAACTTTCTTGGCATATTCGCTGATGGTGCGATCTGTGGAGAAATAACCCATGTTGGCGACATTGATGATGGCGCTTTGTACCCAGGCTTTGGGTTGCGTGTAGAGCGCGTCCACCCGGCGTTGGGTGTCAATATAGGAGCGATAGTCCGCCAGCACCATGTAGCGATCGCCATGGTTCAGCAAGGCGTCGATGATCGGCATGAAGCGTTGCGGGTCGTCGGGTGAGAAGTAGCCGCTGCTCAGCATGTCGATAACGCGACGCAATTCATCGTCGGATTCGTAGTAATCACGTGGCCGATAGTAATTGGCTTTGTGTTCCGCGACTTCCTGGGCGGTGAGTCCAAACAGAAAGAAGTGATCGGCGCCGACGGCATCCCGGATCTCGATATTGGCGCCGTCCAGGGTGCCTATGGTCAGGGCGCCATTCAATGCCAGTTTCATATTGCCGGTGCCGGACGCTTCCATGCCGGCAGTGGATATCTGTTCCGAAAGATCGGCGGCGGGAATGATGGAGATGGCGGTGGATACGTCGTAGTTTGGGATGAAGGCGATTTTAAGCAAGTCGCGCACATTCGGGTCATGGTTGACGACATCCGCTACGTCGTTGATCAGCTTGATGATGAGTTTCGCCAGGTAATAGCCGGGCGCCGCTTTGCCGCTGAAAATCACGGTGCGTGGTGTGATATCGGTGTGTTGGTCGCGAATGCGATTATACAGGGAGATGGCGTGCAACACATTCATCAGCTGGCGCTTGTATTCGTGAATACGTTTTACGTGCACATCGAACAGGCTTGCCGGATCGATATTGATGTTGATGCGTTCCCGGATTAAGTGCGCGAGCCGGGTTTTGTTGGCGAACTTGACGGCCTGAAATTCCTGTTGAAATCCGTCGTCATTCGCGAATTTAGTCAAATGCTCGAGCTCCCCGAGATTGCGCACCCAGGAATAGTCGCGCTGGCTGCTGATGGTTTTATTGATCAATTGCGCAAGATTGGGGTTGGCCAGCTTCAGCCAGCGACGCGGGGTAATGCCGTTGGTGATATTGACGAATTTTTCCGGTGTCATGGTGTTGAAGTCAGAAAAGATCGTGTCGCACATGAGCTGGGTGTGCAATGCCGCCACGCCATTGACCTTATGGCTGCCGGTGATCGCCAAATGGGCCATGCGCACGCTACGGATACCGTCTTCGCTGATAATGGACATGCGGCGCAGCAGGTGAGTGTCACCGGGGCGCCAGTGCATCACTTCCTTCATCAGCCAATGATTGATTTCATAGATCAATTGCATATGACGCGGCAGCAGGGTTTCCAGCAAATGCACCGGCCAGGACTCCAGTGCCTCCGGTAGCAACGTATGATTGGTGTAGGAAAATACCTGGCGCGTGAGGTGCCAGGCATGATCCCAATGCACGCCGTGTTTATCAATCAGGATATGCATTAATTCCGGAATGGCAATAGCCGGGTGGGTATCGTTGAGCTGAATTGCCACTTTATCCGGCAACTGATCGAAATTACCGTGTTGCTTGCAAAAGCGAAACAGGATGTCCTGGAGCGAGGCGCTGACGAAAAAGTACTGCTGTTTCAGCCGCAGGGTGCGCCCCATCTGCGTGGTGTCGTCCGGATACAATACTTTTGACAGGTTTTCGGTCTGGTTCTTGGCCTCAACGGCCTTGATGTAATTTCCTTCATTGAAATATTGCAGATCGAAGTCGCGGGTGGCTTTCGCCGACCACAAACGCATATTATTGACCGTGGCATTTTGGTATCCGGGGATAGGTGTGTCATAAGCCATGGCCATGACATCCGCGGTGTCGCACCACTGGTGGCGCAAGGCGCCCTGTTCATCCTGAAAGCTGACGACATGGCCATAAAACTTTACCGGATATAACACTTCCGGGCGGGGAAATTCCCAGAGATTGTTATAGCGCAGCCAGTTGTCGGGGTGCTCGACCTGGTTGCCATGCTCGATTTCCTGGCGAAACATGCCGTATTCGTAACGGATGCCATAGCCATAACCCGCCAGCTGCAAGGTGGCCATGGAGTCCAGGAAACAGGCTGCCAGCCGACCCAAGCCTCCGTTACCCAGTGCGGCATCAAATTCGAGTTCGCACAGGTGCTCCATATTGATGTCGAAGTCCGCCAGCGCTGCACGGCATTCTTCATAGAAGCCCATATTGATAACGCTGTTGAGCAAGGTGCGGCCAATCAGAAACTCAAGGGAAAGGTAGTACACGCGTTTTGTGTCTACCCGATAATAATGCCGCATGGTGCCCATCCAGCGTTCAATCAGGCGATCGCGCACCACGTACATCAAGGCGTGCAACCAATCGCGCAGCGTCGCCGTGTAGTTATCCTTGCCAACACTGTAGGTTAAACGTTTTACCAGGGACTTTTTGATGGATTCCCGGTCCATGCCCAGATTTTCATCGGGAATGGTGTCGATGTTGACGGAGATTGGTGAAGTGGATTCTGGAAGCATAGTAACCTCATGAACGCATCATGGTCGGGTTGATAAATGTAGTACCGTTCGCGGTATAAGTCCGGTTCCGGCCCGCGCAAATTTCTCGTAGCTAAAGCAATGTGGATCGTGTCGATTCGATGACGCAAATTGGGTTTGATCGGCTCCCAGGATAATTCCCACGATATCTTGTTTCCTGGCACCGAAATGATACATTTGTTGGTGGTAATTCATATTTCGGGCCAGGAATCGCGTACCTCGGGTAACGCATAAAAATTTTACAAGTGTATAATCCTGGATGGGTAATTGTCGGATGCGCCTGGTGGGGGTGCCGTTTTATTGGAGAGTCTTGGATGGATGCTGATATAAAAGAGAATGTAAAGAATACCAATACTTGGATTCGGGGACTGTTTATTCTGCTGTTTGCGATAGTGTTGGGTTTGGCCAAAGTCATTACCGGTTTCGTGGTGTTGTTCCAGTTCGGCCATGTGTTGCTCACCCGGCATGTCAACGAACGCCTGTTGGACTTCGGTGCGAGTCTCGCCCTGTATGTACAAACCGTGATCCTCTATCTCACTTTCAATACGGATGAAAAGCCGTTCCCCTTCAGTGAATGGCCGGGGCATGGTCAAGAGGGTGGCGGCGAATCCGACACGACCGGTAATGCCGGCAACGCGCCGGTCAGGAAAAAACCCGCCGCCAAGAAAAAAGCAGCGCCAAAGTCCGCGCCCAAAGACTCGGCCGCGACCGGCAATGCCCAGCCCAAGGATGATCCGTCGGTGAGCTAACGCCATGACCAAGCGCATTACCCTGTTTATTCTGGTGGCGGTGGTTCTCTTTATGCTAACGTCCCATGGCACCAGTACTCTGGATCCGGGGTTGGACGCCTATAACCGCAAGGACTATGCAAGCGCACTGCGTTTGTTGTTACCGTTGGCGGAGGCCGGCAATGCGGAAGCGGAGCGTAAATTGGGCGTGATGTACCGGCACGGTTTGGGTGTGCAAAAAGACGATGCCGTGGCCCTGCAATGGTACCGGCGGGCGGCGCAACGGGGGCACGCACTGGCGCAGAACAGCCTCGGGATTATGTACCGGTTTGGTTTGGGGGTGAGTCGAGACCCGGCGGAGGGTGCACACTGGTTGTTGCAAGCCGCGGAACAGGGATTGCCCAAAGCACAAGAGAATCTGGGCATGGTTTATCTGGAAGGCGATGGTGTGCAGCGGGATGAAAGTGCTGCGGTATATTGGTTGCGGCATGCGGCTCAGCAGGGTGCGAGCAATGCGCAATTGAATCTGGGTCTGCTGTATCTGGCGGGACGCGGTATTAACAAGGACCCCGAGCAGGGCATGATCTGGATCGAGAAAGCGGCGCGTCAGGGTCATCCCAAGGCGCGGCAAGCCATGGTGCGTTCTTACCTGGAAGGCCTGAACGGTTTTCCGGTGGATGACACCAAGGCCAGATATTGGATGGGTGTGCATTAAGCATGAATCTTACTCGTAGTGTGTTCGCGGTATTGCTATTGCTCCTGGCTGCCTGCGTGAGTTCGCAGCCCCGGAGTGGCGCACAGCATGTGACGCTGATCTACTCCGGCAATATGAATGGAGAATTGGAGCCCTGTGGTTGCAGTGAAGGTGGTGACTTTGGCGGGGTGAAACGGCGTGCCACTCAGTTGGCGAGTTTGCGCCAAGATAATACGGCACTGGTGGTGATTTCCACGGGCGGCCTGGTCGCCCATGAGTCGACCCAGGATCGCCTGCGCAGCGAATATTTGCTCAAGGGGTTGGCCACCATGAATTACGACGCCGTTGCTGTGCAGTGGCAGGATGTGGCGTTCGGAACCCAGTTTATCAGCGCGGTGCCGTTGCCCTGGGTGGCCAGCAATTGGCAAGCCGGTGAGTTCGCCAAGGCGCGTATCATCGAACGCGCCGGCGTCTTGCTGGAGTTCTTTAGCTGGCTGGACCCGGAGCAGGATCCAGCCGCCAAAATGCAAGCCACTGCGGCCAAGGTGAGTGCCGATACCCATGGATTGCTGGAGAGCCTCAAAGCCGCGAAATCCGCCGGACGCGTTACCCTGCTGAGTACCGCCTATCCGCTGGAGCAAATCAAGAATATTCTGCCGTTGACTGATGTGGATGTGTTGTTGATTCAATCCGCCCATGAAGTCTATGGTGAACCGCAACAACTTGGCGGCACGCTGGTGTTACAACCCGGGTCCCGCGGCATGCGTCTGGGACGGGTGGATCTGGAGCTTGCAGGCAACCATATCAAGACCTTCAAGCATGAGGTTATTCCTCTGCCGAAATCGGTGCCGGACGCAGCGTATCTGTCCGCCTGGTACGATGAGTACAACAGCCGTGTCAAGGAAGAGTACTTGAAACGCTCCGCGATCCGAAAAGCGCTGCGCTCCGGCGATAGTCCCTATGCGGGTGCTGATGTCTGCGCCCAGTGTCATCAGAGTGCGCACCAGATTTGGCTGGGCAGTGAGCACGCCAAGGCCTTTGGCGACCTGGAGGCCGTGGGAAAATCTTTTGATCCTGATTGCATAAAGTGCCACACGGTGGGATTTGAGCGAGATGGTGGTTTTATCGACCTGGCCATGTCCGGTAACCTGGTCAACGTCCAATGCGAGAATTGCCATGGCGCCGGTCAGGCGCATGTGGCGGCCGGGGGCACCCAGCCCCTTGGCAATAAGGGTTGGGCGCCGCAGCAGATGTGTGCTCAGTGCCATGTGGATTCCCACAGCCCTGATTTTAACTTTGAGCGCTACTGGCCCAAGATCACCCACGGCAAGTGATCGTCGACCCGTTCCGGGTATTGCCGCATCCTGATGACTGCCAGCTTCTGGTGCGTGGGAGTACGGTCGTGCACCATGATGGCGCGCGCGCCCGTGACCCTTGGTTCTGATGGCCTGTAAATTCAATAAGATATCAAGGGCACTAAGCTGGTGCAATTATTGCTCTATGGACGGCCATAACGATAATTGGGAGGATCAAAATGGACGCGTTTCAATCGGGGTCGAACGTGCTGTTCATCTTGCTGGGAGCCATCATGGTATTGGCGATGCACGCGGGCTTCGCATTTCTAGAGGTGGGAACGGTACGGCAGAAAAATCAGGTCAATGCCTTGGTGAAGATCATTTGTGATTTTGCCATGTCCACGGTGATGTATTTTTTTGTTGGTTATTCTGTTGCTTATGGCATCGATTTTTTTTCGGGCGCGCAGACCCTCGCGGAAAAAAACGGCTATGAGTTGGTGAAGTTCTTTTTCCTGTTAACATTCGCTGGCGCCATTCCCGCCATTGTCTCTGGTGGCATCGCGGAACGCGCCCGGTTTTATCCCCAGCTGTTGGCTACCGCGTTACTGGTGGCTTTGATCTACCCCTTTTTTGAAGGCATTGCCTGGAACGGCAATTTTGGTTTCCAGGACTGGCTAAAAGCCAGTTTCGGTGCGTCATTCCACGATTTCGCCGGTTCCGTGGTGGTGCATGCCATGGGGGGATGGATTGCCTTGGGTGCGGTGATATTGCTCGGTGCGCGTCATGGCCGTTACCACAAAGACGGGATGATTTCCGCCCACCCCCCGTCCAGCGTGCCGTTCCTGGCGTTAGGTGCCTGGATACTCAGTGTCGGATGGTTCGGGTTCAATGTCATGTCTGCACAAACGATTGAGGCGGTCAGTGGGTTGGTGGCGCTGAATTCTTTAATGGCGATGGTAGGTGGCATCCTCGCGGCGTTGGTCGTGGGTAAGAATGACCCGGGATTTGTACACAACGGCCCTCTCGCGGGATTGGTGGCGATTTGCGCGGGATCCGACGTAATGCACCCTTTGGGTGCATTGGTGACGGGCATCATTGCCGGCGCTATGTTCGTCTGGATGTTTACCCTGACCCAGAACAAATGGAAGATCGACGATGTGTTGGGCGTTTGGCCCTTGCATGGACTGTGTGGGGCTTGGGGCGGTATCGCGGCGGGAATTTTTGGCCTGGAAGCTCTAGGGGGCGTCGGCGGTATCAGTTTCCTGTCCCAGTTGATCGGAACCCTGCTCGGTGTGGTGGTTGCCACGGCCGGTGGTTTGATCGTTTACGGGACCATAAAATCCGTAATCGGCATCCGATTGACGCAGGAAGAGGAGTACAACGGCGCTGACCTCAGCATTCACAAAATTTCCAGTGTGCCGAATTACGATCTCAAATAGGAGCATGGGCGCGCCCGGTGGGCGCGCCTTGCGACTTGCCGGTTGCCCGGTCTCGTCGTACCCCGGGGTTCCGGGTGTGGATTGTTAGCGGTCGGAGCGGACCGCTACGTGGCATGCGCGATTCTTCAGGTCTCTTCACTTTTTAGTCGAAAAATAGTAAGTTATCCGCCCTCTTTACCGTAAAATAACCTGTGCCGAAAAAGGTATTTATTAAGACGTTTGGTTGCCAGATGAATGAGTACGATTCCGCCAAGATGGTGGATGTACTGGCGGCCAGCCATGGATTGGAATTGACGCACGCACCGGAGCTGGCCGACGTGCTGCTGCTGAATACTTGCTCGATCAGGGAAAAAGCCCAGGAAAAGGTGTTTTCTCTGTTGGGCCAGTGGCGCGAATTCAAGGATCTCAGACCGGAGCTGGTAATCGGCGTGGGCGGCTGTGTGGCCAGCCAGGAGGGGGAGCAAATCCGAGTGCGGGCGCCTTATGTGGACATGGTATTTGGCCCCCAGACCCTGCACCGGCTCCCTGAAATGCTCCATCGGGTCACGGCGGATCGTCGGCCCCAGGTGGACATCAGCTTCCCGGAAATTGAAAAATTCGATTGTTTGCCGGCGCCGCGCGCGGATGGCCCATCGGCTTATGTTTCTATCATGGAAGGCTGCTCAAAATACTGCACATTTTGCGTGGTTCCTTATACTCGGGGTGAAGAAGTCAGCCGTCCTTTTGACGATGTGATTAGTGAGGTTGTGCAGCTGGCGCGCCAGGGTGTGAAGGAAGTGAATCTTCTGGGGCAGAACGTAAATGCCTACCGGGGTGCCATGGCCGACGGTGATACTGCCGATTTGGCGTTATTGATCCGGTATGTGGCGGCAATTGAGGGCATTGAGCGCATTCGCTATACCACCTCGCATCCCCTGGAAATGTCTGACAGCTTGATCCAGGTGTATCAGGACGTGCCCGAACTGGTCAGTCACCTGCATCTGCCAGTACAAAGCGGTTCTGACCGGGTCTTGGCCATGATGAAGCGCGGCCATACGGTATTGGAATATAAGTCCATCGTGCGCCGCTTGCGGGCGGCCCGTCCCGACCTTTGCCTGTCATCGGATTTTATTATCGGCTTTCCCGGAGAAACGGAGCAGGATTTCCAGGCCACCATGCGCCTGATCGAAGACCTGGGATTTGATCATTCCTACAGCTTTATTTTCAGCTCCCGTCCGGGCACCCCGGCGGCTGCCCTGGAAGACAATGTGCCTTTGAACCTCAAAAAACAACGTCTTGAAAAATTGCAGCGGCGCATTGAAGATATGTCACATGATATTGGTAATAATATGGTAGGGTCCGTACAGAAAGTGCTGGTTGAGGGCCCCTCCCGGCGTGACCCTAAACAATTGCGGGGCCGGACCGATAATAACCGTATAGTCAACTTCAACGGGAACCGCGAGTTGATTGGAAACTTTGTTGCAGTACAGATAACCGAGGCACTACCAAACTCCCTGCGTGGCGTGATCAGCGCACCGCCGGGTGGAGCGGGTAGCGCTGCTTGAAAACCTCGCCTCTGAAGCGCGTGCGCGGTGCCGGACCAGTCGTCAATGAACTGGCACTGGATCCCCGTGACAACCAGCATCTGGCCAATCTGTGCGGTCAGTTCGACCAGAATCTCCGGCAGATCGAACGCCAGCTCAATGTACAAGTGGGCGTGCGGGGCAATGCTCTACGGGTCAGCGGCAGTAAAGCCGCCGTTGCCATCGCGTCCGAATTGCTGGTGCGTTTGTTCCAGTATGCCCATGAAAATCCCATTACACCCGAAACATTGCATCTAATGATGCAGGAGGCCCGTATCGATGCCAGTGATAGTGCACTAGCTGCCGCCAACGGCACCCCGGAATCGTCCATCAGCGATGAAATCAAGGTGCAGCGCGGCTATATCAAGGGGCGCGGCGCTAATCAGAAAAGTTATCTGCGCAATATCAAGCTGCATGATATTAACTTCGCCGTCGGGCCGGCCGGCACCGGCAAAACCTATCTTGCCGTGGCCCGCGCCGTTGAAGCCCTGGAGCAAGGCGAAGTGAGTCGTTTGGTGTTGGTGCGTCCGGCGGTGGAAGCCGGCGAGAAGTTAGGATTTTTGCCCGGCGACATGGCGCAGAAGGTCGATCCTTATTTGCGTCCCCTGTATGATGCATTGTACGAAATGTTTGGTTTCGGCAATGTAGAAAAACTGATGGAGCGCCATGTTATCGAAGTCGCACCGCTGGCCTTCATGCGCGGCCGCACCTTGAACGAGTCGTTCATTATTCTCGACGAAGCGCAGAATACCACCATGGAACAGATGAAAATGTTCCTGACGCGTATCGGCTTCGGTTCCCGGGCGGTGATAACCGGTGACGTTACCCAGATTGACCTGCCCAAGGGCACGCATTCGGGATTAATGCACGTGCATGAGGTGCTCAAGGGCGTGGAAGGGATCAGTTTTAATTTTTTTGACAGCAAGGACGTCGTGCGCCATTCGCTGGTGCAAAAAATCGTCGCCGCCTATGAACAATATGAACACAAAAGCTGAGACGTTGATGGCCCCTGCGCTGGCTCTGGATTTGGATGTGCAATGGGCCGTTGCCAGTGTGCCGGCGCCCGTTCCGCTGCCCGATGAAGGACGGTTGCGGCAATGGGCCTGCGCCGCGTTGCAGGAATTGTCCGGCCCCGTGGAGGTGACTGTGCGGATTGTGGATGAGGACGAGAGTGCGCAGCTGAATTTCACTTATCGTGGGCGCGCGGGCGCCACCAATATTTTGTCTTTTCCTTTTGAGGTCCCGGCCGGCATCGACAGCGCATTGCTCGGTGATCTGGTGATCTGCGCGCCGGTCGTGGCCCGGGAAGCCGAAGTGCAACACAAGACGCTTTTTTCTCATTGGGCTCACATGGTAGTGCATGGCTGTTTGCACCTGCAAGGCTATGATCACCAGACCGATGTCGAGGCCGAAGCCATGGAAGCCCTGGAAGCACGCATCCTTGCCACTCTGGGATTTGAAAATCCGTATTCCGATAACTAACCTGAAAGTCAACCATGAACGACGAACCTCCCAGTAATGCCTTAGCTCCTAATACTGAAAACAAACCCGTACGCACCTGGCTGGAGCGACTGAGCGACGCTTTGCTGCGTGAGCCTACAGACCGCGAGCAGTTGGTCTCTATTCTGCGTGACGCCGTGGAACGGGAGTTGATCGACACCGACGCGCTGTCCATGATCGAGGGCGTGTTGCAGGTTTCGGAAATGCAGGTGCGGGAAATCATGATTCCCCGTTCCCAGATGGCGGTGGTTGAGGGCTCGCTGAAACCTGAAGAATTTCTGCCGATGGTGCTGCAAACCGCCCATTCGCGGTTTCCCGTGATCGGCGACAATAAAGATGAAGTGCTGGGGATATTGCTGGCCAAGGATTTGCTGGGCTATTTCGCGCGACTTGATGGCGGTAGCGCTTTTGATTTGCGGGAGGTGCTGCGGCCAGCGGTGTTTATTCCGGAAAGCAAGCGGTTAAACGTTTTGTTGAAGGATTTTCGCGCCAACCGTAACCATATGGCGATCGTCGTCGATGAGTATGGCGGCGTCTCCGGTTTGGTGACGATTGAGGATGTGCTTGAGCAAATCGTCGGTGAAATCGAGGATGAACATGATTTCGATGATGATATCTTCATTGTCAAGCACACCGATACCACATTCATCGTCAAGGCGTTGACCCCTATCGAAGACTTTAACGAGCAATTCACCACGCAATTCAGTGATCAGGAATTCGATACCATCGGCGGCCTGGTGATGCGGCAGTTCGGGCGCCTGCCCAAGCGCGGCGAAAGTATAGATATTGAAGATCTGCGATTTAAGGTATTGCGCGCGGATAATCGTCGCGTACACTTGCTGCAAGTCACTCTACTCAAGAAGAGTAAGCCATCCTTACAGTGATCCCGTTCGCTACCTTGCTCCGGCACCGATATGGACGGTACGGTCTGAATGTGTGCGCGGGGGCATGCATGCCGCTGGCGTTCGCGCCGTTTGGCATCTACCCCCTGGCCTTGCTAGGTCTGGGTTGGTTGTTTTGGTCGTTGCTGCCCGGTACGCCGGGTAACCGCTTTCTGCACGGGTATTGGTTCGGTGTTGGTTTGTTCGGCGCGGGCGTGCCCTGGATCTATGTGAGCATGTACCATTTCGGCGGGGTCGGCCTGCCCATGTCCGTCACGCTTACGGTGGTATTCGCT
>JAHECY010000003.1:0-66025 GCA_024641505.1 Gammaproteobacteria bacterium | reverse complement strand
TGGGGTAGCGGTATCTTCGCGCGCCTGTCACGTCCCTGGTTGTTGCTGGGTGTGTTTCCCGCGCTCTGGGTGCTAATGGAATGGATCAAGGGGTGGTTGTTCACCGGTTTTCCCTGGCTCAATCTGGGCTACAGTCAGATTGATGCGCCATTAAAGGGGTTTGCGCCGCTGCTGGGCGTTTACGGGGTTAGCTGGCTGGTTGCGGTAAGCGCCGGTATGGCGCTGTTGGCGGTGCTGGAGCGCCGTAAGGCCGTGGTGCTGCGCGTGTTGCCGGCGCTCGCTCTGCTCTGGATAGCCGGTGCCGCTTTGGAGTACGTACCATGGACCACGCCCAAAGGAGCAGCGCTCACCGCCACTTTGGTGCAAGGCAATATTCGCCAGGATTTGAAGTGGCTGCCGGGTCAGCGCCAATCCACCATTGAGCGTTATATCGGGATGACGGAGCAGAACTGGCAAAGCGATGTCATTCTTTGGCCGGAAACCGCCATGCCGTTTTACTACCATCAAGGACGTGAATTTTTTCAGGCGCTGAGCCTGCGGGCGCAAGAAACCCATACGGATATTTTGCTGGGTTTACCGGTCTATGAACAAGCGACCGGACACTATTACAACTCCATGGTACGTATTGGCGCGGACGCGCCCGCGTTCTATCACAAACACCATCTGGTACCGTTTGGCGAGTATATCCCCCTGAAACTGTTGTTGGGTGGAATTCTGGACGTATTGCACATTCCGATGTCGGATTTCAGTAGTAGCGCGGATACTTCCGGTATTCTCACCTTGGCCGGCGAACCCATGGCCATCGGCGTGTGCTATGAAGATGCTTTTGGAGAGGAGTTGATCGCATATCTGCCGACTGCCGGAGTGCTGGTCAATGCCAGCAATGACGCCTGGTTCGGTCGGTCGGTGGCGCCACATCAGCATTTGCAGATCGCGCGCATGCGCGCACTGGAAACCGGGCGCCCGATGATGCGCGTCACCAATACCGGGGTTACGGCATTTATCGATTACCGCGGTAAAGTCACTCAATCTCTGGATCAGTTCGAAACCGCTTATCTCACCGGGCAGGTGCAGCCGCGTGCGGGCAGCACGCCTTATGTCATTTGGGGTAACTATGTGGTGGTGTTGCTGGCGGTCGGAATCCTGCTGGGCGCCTATCGTTACCGTAAGCTCACATAAACGGGCGACCGCTGCACTGCCGCGCCTGCCTTGCCAAGCCACCGTCGCTTGTTATACTGCATACTCATCGGGAAGCTCCGCGCAGTTTGGAGACAGGGTTGGTCTCCTCCAATGTTCATTTGACGCAGCAACCATATGTCCATTTTGTGCCGTTCCTGTTACGGGAGGGATCATGAAAGTAGATATTGTGTCTTATATCGAAAAAGGCGAGCTCAACAAGTGTCTGTTTCTGGTCAATATTCAGGCGGCGAAGGGGTTGATTCGTAATGGCATCCAGGGATTCCAGTCCCCGACGGCGATGGCCTATGCCGGCGCCGACCGGGACCAGAAGCGCCTGCATGCACTGACGCAACTTGAGTCCTATGTGGAATCCCTGCCGGAGACGCGTTTCGCCTTCTGCGGTGATGACGACTACGCTGAAGCCAGCGAAGACTGCCTGCAATTGTTAACCGGTTACGGTATCGATTTCACCCTTGAGGCGGACGATGATCGCCGCAGCCACGAAGCATTTATTGACCTGGTCGCGGCAGCGGCGCAGCGTTCGTGACGCTGAAGCGTGATGTTGGCGGTGTGTTCGGATCATGGCGCCGAAGTTTATCGGTGCCATGACCGGCACGCCGGGTTGGAACATTGCGTCTACTGGGTCAAATCGAACAGCGGTTCCAGGATTTCCTTGGTCCGTTTGCCGCCGACTAAATTACTGACAGCTTTGGTGCACGCTTCTTTGTAACGGATGAGGTCCCTCGCGGCTTGCGTTTCCTGCGCCAGCAGTTTCATTTTGTCTGCCATTTTTTCCCCGAATATATCACCGACCGTGGCCGACACTGCCTGGATCAGCTCTACAGCGCTCAGGTTTTCCGTGCCGCCTACCGCCTCTCCTTTGCACAAAGTCTGCAGGACCTGCTCAAAGTCGGGCATTGCGGGTTGATCGGTAAGTTCCGCCGGCGTTGCCGGCACGAACATGGCGGTCGCGATCACCGATGAGGCCAGGTGATTTACCGCATCGATACCGGTGGACTTGTCATAATTGCAGCCGCACAGCTTACCCTTTTTGAAAAATAGGGTGCCGACATGGATCACATTATCATCCCGATAGTAGGCGTAAATTTTGCCGGTTTGTTGATGCTCGCGAGCGTGTTGCATCAGACTCGTGAACCGGGTTTCAACTTTTGGTGTTGCGTACATATGACTATCCTCTAAATCAAGAGACTGGGCTTACGCGACTTTGGAGACTTTGTAAACGCCCATGCCGATCAGCATCAGACCCAGGTAGATGGCCAGCTCCAGGGTCAGTTCCGCGCCGAATTCGCTTATGAAGGGCGACAGTTCGTTGATGCCGTGGGCGCCGATACCGACTGTCATCGAGATGATGCCTAACACCACGAATTTAAAGCCCTCGCCGATCATGCCGCCTTGCATACCCAGATAAACCTTGAACGCCAGGCCGCTGATCAGCAGGCCCAGAATCACACCCGCGACTTCCAGCATGGGAAACCAATCAGGTGCGCCACCGTCACCACCATCCGCGTCTTCTCCGGCCAGAACTCTGGTAACGGATATCGCTGAAATTAAAAAAATCCACATATATTTTATGGTGTGTGTGGTCATGGCTCTGCTCCTGCTTGATGTTAATTACGCTCAGCTGTTTCTGGCCGATGCGGTGTATTGCCACTTATAAGCTGGGTGTTTATGTTCGTTGTCAGGTTATCGTTCCGGTACGCCGTTTCTTAATACCTTAAAATAACCAAGCGATATTCTCGGGAAACGTTAGTGTCTACGGGCGGCACTAAAGTCCCGCACGCAGGGCGCCGGTTGTGCTCGGGAGGACGGCTAAAAAATTGTTAATTATTATAATGATAGTGGAATGAATCCGGTTGTTTGGGGAAGACCGCGCAGCGCGTGACCGGAAAACGTGATGCAAATTACCTTCAGTTAAGAGACGATTAATAGCGTGAGTGCGTCAATTGGTCGCGTGAGCAGCGGGGCGGTTTGCGCCTATCAATCATTTAAGCTTATGCTGAATATGAATGGGGTTATTTAAGGTATACCGAAACAGGATATTAAAATGTTATTATATTACTTTTAATATTGTTAGACGTCCAGTAAAGTCTTCCCATACCCCAACACCACCCAACCTTTGGCCGCTCATCCCCCTGAGCGGCCTTTTTGTTGGCAACGATTATTCACTGGGTAATCGGCGCCAGTGGGAGCCTTGGCATTTCGGGCACGGTGGAATCTGGCCAGTTTTATGGAAGTGCAGGGTTTCGCCGCACTGTCTGCAGGCGAGTGTGCCAATACCGGTAGTCTCCCCGGTGCGCCATTCTCCATAAAGCATGGCTTCTTCTTTGAACCTGTCGAGTTCTTCCCGGGTATGGTCCACCATCACCGCGAAAGCCTCCAGAATGCGATCTTCTATCAGGGCGCTCTCAAATTTCAGCCAGTCGACAAATTCGCCGCCGAAACGAGCTGCGTCCAATATGTCTCTTTTTAGATAATCACCGACTTTGCCGACTTCTTCAACTGTATATTCCTCAAGTTCGGCGATTTTATCTTTGGCGCTATCGATAGCGTATTGAATTTTTGGCGCATATTCTTTTTCCGCTTCGTCGATGAATTCGTGGGCTTTTTTCAGCAAATCATCATAGAGCTCGGGGTGATGTTTGGTATTTTTTTCATCAGTCATCGGTACGCCCTCCTTTCTTGCTTCTTCATATAGTATATAACGGCCAGGTCCCAGGCCATGAAAACTACGCGGTGGTCACTAACGGAGCTTTATTCCCCCTGCCAGCCCTTGGTATCCTTGGCGACCTGATTCACTAGGCATATGGAATGAATTGATGGACGAGCACTATCGCCCCCATGATGTAGAAAAAACGGCCCAGTCGTACTGGTCGGAATACCAGGTCTTCGCGGTTACGGAAGACCCGAGTAAGGAAAAATATTATTGCCTGGCCATGTTCCCCTATCCCAGTGGCAAGCTGCACATGGGGCATGTGCGCAACTATACCATCGGCGATGTGATCTCCCGATTCCAGCGTATGTGCGGCAAAAATGTGCTGCAACCCATGGGGTGGGACGCCTTTGGATTACCGGCGGAGAATGCCGCGATCAAGCATCAGGTGCCCCCCGCCAAGTGGACTTATGAAAATATCACCTATATGCGTCAACAGCTCAAGCGCCTGGGGTTTGGTTATGACTGGGATCGTGAACTGGCAACCTGCCGACCGGAGTATTATCGCTGGGAGCAATGGTTGTTTACGCGCCTATTCGCGAAGGGGCTGGCTTACAAGAAAACCTCGCCCGTAAATTGGTGCCCCGAGGATCAAACGGTACTGGCGAATGAACAAGTCGAAAACGGTTGCTGTTGGCGTTGTGGTACTACGGTGGAGCGCCGGGAAATACCCCAGTGGTTCATGAAAATCACTGACTATGCGGAGGAATTGCTGGCGGAGCTGGATCGGCTCGAAGGCTGGCCGGAGCAGGTACGCGCCATGCAACGCAACTGGATCGGCAAGTCACGCGGGGTCGAAATTGAATTTGGCGTTGCCGGCCGCACCCAGGGCCTGAAGGTGTTTACCACACGCCCGGACACCCTGTTCGGCGTCAGCTATATGGCGGTGGCGCCGGAGCACCCCCTGGCCCTGGAAGCGGCGGCGCGGAATCCGGCATTGGCGGATTTTATTGAAGAGTGTAAAACCATGGCGGTCAACGAGGCCGCGATAGAGACCATGGAAAAACGCGGTGTGGATACCGGCCTGCGTGCGTTGCACCCGTTCACCGGTGTTGAGGTGCCGATCTGGAGCGCAAATTTCGTGCTCATGGGTTATGGCGAGGGTGCGGTAATGGCGGTGCCGGCTCATGACCAACGGGACTATGAGTTTGCGCGTAAATACGGATTACCGATCAAGCAGGTCATTCATCCCCGGGACGAAAGCCCGGTGGGCCTGGATCAGCAAGCATTTACCGAAAAAGGTATCCTGCAGGCATCCGGCAGCTTCGATGGCATGACCTCGGAACAGGCGTTCGAGGCGATTGCCGACAGCTTGGCGCAGGACAAGCGCGGCCAGGTGCGTATCAACTACCGATTGCGGGACTGGGGTGTCTCCCGGCAGCGGTATTGGGGAGCCCCAATCCCGATTATTAATTGTCCATCCTGTGGCGCGGTGCCGGTGCCGGATAACGAGTTGCCGGTACGTTTGCCGGAGGATGTGGCCTTCGAAGGCGTGGGTTCGCCGATCAAGAAAATGCCCGAGTTCTATCAAACCAGTTGTCCGCGCTGTGGCGCCGCCGCGGAGCGGGAAACGGATACCTTTGACACCTTTATGGAATCTTCCTGGTACTACGCCCGCTTTTGCAGCTACGACCAGGATCGGGGCATGTTGGATGAGCGCGCCAATTATTGGTTGCCGGTTGACCAGTATGTTGGCGGTATTGAGCACGCGGTGTTGCATTTGCTCTATGCGCGCTTCTTCCACAAGCTGATGCGTGATGCGGGGCTGGTGCAGACTAATGAACCTTTCGCCAATTTGCTCACCCAGGGGATGGTACTCAAGGATGGCGCCAAGATGTCCAAGTCCAAGGGTAATACCGTGGATCCCCAGGCCCTGGTGGATGAATACGGCGCCGATACCGCGCGTTTGTTCATGATGTTCACGTCGCCGCCGGAGCAATCCTTGGATTGGTCCGACAGCGGGGTTGAAGGCGCCTTTCGGTTTCTCAAGCGTTTATGGCGCCTGGTGCATGAGCATGTGCATCCAGCGCAGCAAGCCGGGACCGACGCCGATATGCAAGCGATCAGGGAAATGCGCCGCCTGCTCCATGAATGCATCAGGAGTGTAACTGTCGATTACCAGCGGCGATTTACCTACAATACCGCCATTGCCAAAGTGATGGAGTTGATCAACGCGCTCTACAAGTTTCAGGATGTCAGCAGCACCGGCCGGGCCGTCATGCAGGAGGCGCTGCAGGCGGTAGTGTTGATGTTGGCGCCGATCGTGCCCCACGTGGCTCACGCCCTGTGGCAGGCGTTGGGTAACACCGGTGCCGTGGTGGATGCCTCCTGGCCGGTGGTTGATGAGTCGGCGTTGGCGCGTGAGCGCATCGAACTTGTGGTACAGGTGAACGGCAAGTTGCGTGGTCGTATCGAAGTGGCCGTTGACGCTCCCACGTCCACGATTGAAGCGTTGGCTCTGGCGGAAGAAAACGTGCAGCGCCATATCGTGGATAAATCCGTCAAGAAAGTGATTGTCGTGCCCGGCAAGTTGGTAAACGTGGTGGTCGGCTGATGTCTTTCCGGTATCAGGCCCTGCTTGGCCTGGCGTTGTTGTCACTGAGCGGTTGCGGATTTCATTTGCGAGGCGCGTTTGCAGTGCCGCCCTGGTTGCAGGACGTGTACATCCGATTGGCGGGGCCCGCGGATACTCTGGCGCTGGAATTGCGTCAGTCCTTGCAGGCCAATGGCGTGCGTGTGCGAATGGATGCCGCGCAACCCGGCGCGGTTATTGAGTTGGGCGCGGAAGTTCTCAATCGCCGCTTGCTGGCGTCGAATTCCGGCAATCATGTCAAGGACTATGAGTTCAGGTACGAAGTCGCCGTCAGCGTCACCGATGCCGACGGCAAGGGGCGCCTGGTGAATGAGAAAATCACGGTATACCGGGAAATGGACTATGATGAAACTCAGGTGCTGGCCAAGGCCGCTGAGCAGGATGTCATGAAAAAAGAGATGGCTCGGGATGCGGTGCGGCAAATCATACACCGTTTGCAGGCCCGGCACCTGCGCTAGCGGACGCTATATTCTATGATTATGGAGCACGCCTGACGTCATGCGCATATACGCCAATCAATTGCCCGGTCACCTGCGGAAGGCTCTGTTGCCCGCGTACTTGGTCACCGGTGACGAAACTTTGCTGGTGATGGAAGCGACAGACGCGGTGCGCGAGCGGGCGCGCCACGAAGGATTTAGCGAACGCCAGGTGTTTGAGGCCAATGGCGACAGCGATTGGGATGCGCTGCTAACCGCGGGGCGGTCCATGTCGCTGTTCGCGCAACGCCAGATTTTGGAGGTTCGGCTGCGCAAGGATAAGACCGATGACACCGCGCAACGCGCTCTGCTCGAATATCTGCGCGCGCCATCGCCGGATCACCTGTTGCTGATCAGTGCGCCCAAGCTGGACAAGGGCGTGAGCAAACAGAAATGGTTTACCACGCTCATCGAGTGCGGCGCGGTGGTATCGGTCACCGCCTTGAAAAACCAGGAGCTTCCGGCGTGGATACAGGCCCGGGCGCGCGGCGCTGGATTACAGCTTGATGCCGGCGCCGTGGCCTTGGTGGCGGAGCGGAACGAGGGTAATCTGCTGGCAGTGGCCCAGGAAATTGACAAATTGTCGTTGTTGCTGGGTGCCGGTCCGGTGGGGGCGCAACAGGTGGCGCAAGCGGTGGCGGACGGTGCGCGCTATCATGTCTTCGAGGTGGTGGATGCATGTCTTCAGGGCGACCGGCGCCGGGTACTGCGGATGTTCTCGGGCCTGCAGGCCGAGGGCGTGGCCCCGGCCCAGATCTTGTGGTGGCTTACCAAGGATTTGCGTGTGTTGGCGATGATGGCCCTGGCCGTCAGTCAAGGCAAGCCGGTGGAACAGGCGATCGCGGATTACCATATCTGGGATACTCGAAAGCCGTTGTTTCGCAAGGCATTGGCACCACCTCTGCGTCAGCGCTGGCAGCAGTTGCTGGCGGGATGCGCTGATCTGGATCGGCGTGCCAAGGGCTTCGATACAGGTAATCTGTGGGCCGACTTGCTAGACTTGGGACTGCGCATGGCGTGAATCATGGGTCCGTGCCTACGGTATCGGTACCCCGGAAATTATTTGGAGCAGTTAATGGATATCAAGCAGTATATGACGACGCTGGGGCAGCGCGCACGCGCGGCCTCCCGGCTCATGGCCCGTTCCGGAACCCAGGCCAAAAACGATGCCTTGGCTGCCATCGCTGATGCGCTGACGGCTGGTCAAGCGGAGTTGCTCAGCGCCAACCGCAAAGATCTTGATGCCGGGCGCGCACAGGGTCTTGATGCCGCGTTGCTGGATCGTTTGGCGCTGACACCCGAGCGTATCACCGGCATGGCCGAAGGTTTGCGCCAGATCGTTGCGCTGCCAGATCCGGTGGGTGAGATTACCGACCTCAATTATCGCCCGTCCGGTATCCAGGTGGGCCGTATGCGCGTACCTCTGGGCGTGATCGGCATCATCTATGAGTCGCGTCCTAATGTGACGGCGGATGCCGCGGGGTTATGTTTAAAAGCGGGCAACGCGGCGATTCTGCGCGGTGGCTCCGAGGCGCAATATTCCAATCAGGCCATTGCCGCCTGTATTCAGGCAGGGTTGGCGCAGGCCGGGTTGCCCGCTGATGCCGTGCAGGTGGTGGCGACCACTGACCGTGAAGCGGTGGGTGAATTGGTGCGCATGGAAGCCTATGTCGATGTCATCGTGCCCCGCGGCGGCAAGGGATTGATTGAAAGAATCAGTCGTGACGCCCGAGTGCCGGTAATCAAGCATCTGCACGGCATCTGCCATGTCTATATCGATGATAAGGCGGATCTGACCAAGGCGGTAAAAATCGCGTTTAACGCGAAAACCCATCGCTACGGGGTATGCAACGCCATGGAAACCCTGCTGGTGGCGGAGCCGGTGGCCAGGCAGGTGCTGCCGGTATTGCAGGAAATGTATGCAAAAGAGAGCGTGGAATTGCGTGGTTGCGAACTCACCCGACGCATCCTGCCGGGTATCGTCGCGGCCACCGCCGAGGACTGGGATACGGAATACCTGGCGCCCATATTGTCCATCCGCGTGGTCACGGGAATCGATGCCGCTATCGAGCACGTGCACGATCATGGCTCCGGGCACACCGAAGCGATCGTGACCGAGGATTTATCGCGGGCGCGGCGGTTTCTGACGGAAGTGGATTCCAGTTCAGTGATGGTGAATGCTTCCACCCGTTTCGCCGACGGCTTCGAATACGGCTTGGGCGCGGAGATTGGTATCAGTACCGATAAGATTCATGCCCGCGGCCCTGTTGGCCTGGAGGGGCTTACCTCACGTAAATTCATCGTGCTGGGTGATGGCCATATCCGCCGCTAGCACCTTGCCGGTCGGCTCGCGGATCGCGTCGGTTTCGTGCCGATGAGGCTCCTGGGTATACTTGGCGGCACTTACGATCCAGTACATCATGGCCATTTGCGTGCGGCACTGGAGCTCAAGGCCGGCTTACAGCTGTCGTCGGTACGCTTGATACCGGTTGGTACGCCGCCGCACCGCGCCGCACCGGTCGCCAGCGGTGCGCAACGTCTGGCGATGTTGCAGGCAGCGGTGCAAGGGGAACCGGGATTGCTGGTGGATGACCGAGAGTTGCGGCGCCCCGGACCCTCCTACACCGTGGATACACTGCGTGAGCTCAAAGCCGAGCATCAATCAAACTCCCTGTGTCTGGCATTGGGGTCCGATGCCTTCATGGCGCTGCATACCTGGCACCAGTGGGAAGAGATCTTCGCGCTGGCGCATATCATCGTCTGGCATCGGCCTCATTGGGAGCTGGACAGCGTCTGGCAGGCTTTGCATCCCGCAGTACAAACACGGGTTGCGGCCGGCCGCGTGCGGGAAGCCCAGGCGCTGGCCACCGTTTCCAGCGGCTTGATTTATTTTTTACCGATACCGGATCTGGATATTTCCGCATCGCGTATTCGGGCTCTGGCGGCGGCGGGCAGTTCCATTCGCTATTTGGTGCCCGAAGCAATTCGGCGCCAGGTGATAGAAATTTATGGTAAGGAAGAAACGGTGTAATGGAAACCGAACAATTGCAGAAAATTATTATTGATGCCTTGGAAGACCGCAAAGCGGTGGATATTCATGTGGTGGATGTGCGCAAGAAGAGCAATATCACCGATGTCATGGTCATCGCATCGGGCACCTCCAGCCGGCATGTGAAATCCCTGGCGGACAATGTCGTGGACAAGGTTAAGGAGCACAAAGTGCGTCCCCTGGGCATCGAAGGCGAGCAGGCGGGTGAATGGGTGCTGGTTGATGTCGGCGATGTGGTGGTCCACGTAATGTTGCCCCAAGTACGCGAATTCTACGGGCTGGAACGTTTATGGAGTGTCGAGGTCAACACCGCGGTGGAAGTTGTGACTCCCGTGACGCGGCAGCGACCCTGACGGCGCTTGGGTGGAGTTGCACATCATTGCCGTGGGCGGCCGGATGCCGGAATGGGTGAGCACGGCGTACGCCGAGTACAGCAAACGGCTGGGTAACGATTGCCGGGTGATACTCCAGGAAGTAAAAAGCGAAAAACGTCTCAAACATCTTACCGTTGCGCAAGTCAAAGCACGGGAAAAGGAGCGTATATTTGCCGCGCTGCCGCCGACGGCGCGTCTGGGTGCGCTCGACGAGAGTGGCCGGCAATGGAATACCCTGGAGCTGGCCGCCGCCTGCGGGCAATGGATGCAGGACGGTCGCCCGCTGGCGCTGGTCATCGGTGGCGCCGACGGTCTGGATGCCGCTGTCCTGGAGCGCGCGGAATTTATCTGGTCCCTGTCCCGCTTGACCTTGCCACACCCCCTGGTGCGGGTGGTGCTGATCGAGCAAATCTATCGGGCATGGAGTATCATTAAAAACCATCCCTACCACCGGGGTGAGACGTAGCGGATACATGCGGTGATATGACTCAGGCACAAATTTATCTGGCGTCTACCTCGCCACGGCGACAAGAGTTGTTGCGTCAGATCGGCGTGCGCTTTGCGCTGCTTTCGGTGTCGGTGGATGAATCTCCTTTACCGGGTGAGGCGCCGGCGCCGATGGTGGCGCGTCTGGCGCTGGCCAAGGCCCGGGCCGGATGGGAGCAAGTGGCGACCCGCAATCCTTTGCCGGTGCTGGGCGCGGATACCACCGTTGTAGTGGATGGCCGTATCATGGGCAAGCCCGCTGACGGCGACGCCGCGCAGGCCATGTTGACCCGTGTTTCCGGTCGCTGCCACGAAGTCTTCAGTGCCGTCGCCCTGGTGTCCGGTGACTGGCAGGGAGTGCATGACAGCCGCAGTGAGGTGTGTTTTCGCGCCATGACGCCACGGGAGATTCAACACTATTGTCGAACTTCCGAACCTTATGACAAGGCGGGTGCGTATGGCATTCAAGGTCTGGCGGCGGTTTTTATCGAGCGACTGCACGGCAGTTATTCCGGTGTCATGGGCTTGCCGTTACATGAAACAGCATTACTCCTGGAGGAAGCGCAAGTGATCTTTTGGTTGACCGCGCAGGGTGATCGATAACGATGGATGCCAATATCAGTAAGGAAATTCTGATCAATGTCACGCCCCGGGAAACTCGCGTGGCGGTACTCGAAAACGGTGTGCTGCAGGAAATCTATATCGAGCGCGCCAGCCGTCTCGGTCTGGTCGGCAATATCTATAAAGGGAAAGTGGCACGTGTGCTGCCGGGCATGCAAGCGGCATTTGTCGATATTGGTCTGGAGCGCGCGGCTTTCCTGCACGCCTCGGATATCTATACCGGCAGTAACGGTAGTGCCTCGGACGAGAGTGTGGAACGTAAGATTCCCAATATCACGGAGCTGTTGTCTGAAGGAAAAATGGTTCTGGTGCAGGTCATCAAGGACCCGCTGGGCACTAAAGGCGCGCGTTTAACCACGCACATTTCCATTCCCGCGCGTTTCCTGGTTTACATGCCTGGGCTCAGGCATGTGGGTGTTTCCCAGAAAATCGAAGAGGAGGCGGAGAAGGAGCGTCTCAAGAAACTGGTGAGTGATCTGGCCGCCGCACGAAATCAATTCGGTTACATCGTGCGTACCGCCGGTGAAGGTCAACCGGAAGAAGCTTTTGCTTCAGATATCGATTATCTGGTGAAGTTATGGCAGGAAATACAGGAGCGTTCCGCGGAAAGCGCCGGGCCGGGGCTGATTCATGAGGATTTGCGCCTGGCGATGCGCGTGATGCGTGATCTGGTGGGCACCAATATTGAAAAAGTTCGGGTGGATTCCAAGGAAACGTTCCAGTCCGTGGCCAAGTTCGCCCGTAAATTCATGAGTGGCGTGGCCGACGCGGTGGAGCATTACCCCGGTGAGCGGCCGATCTTCGATCTTTACGGCGTGGAAGATGAAATCCAGAAAGCGCTGGATCATAAGGTCTATCTCAAGAGTGGCGGCTATCTGATCATCGATCAGACCGAAGCCATGACCACGATCGATATCAATACCGGCGCCTTCGTCGGGCACCGGAATCTGGAAGAGACGATATTCAAGACCAATCTCGAGGCCGTGCAGGCCCTGGTGCGCCAGTTACGGCTGCGTAATCTGGGCGGCATCATCATCATCGATTTTATCGATATGCAGGATGAGGAGCATAAACGTCAGGTGATGCGCGCCCTGGAAAAGAATCTGGAGAAAGATCATGCCAAGAGCCAGATTACCGATGTATCCATGCTCGGTCTGGTGGAAATGACCCGCAAGCGCACCCGTGAAAGCCTGGAACATGTGCTATGCGAAGCCTGCCCTACCTGTTCCGGACGGGGCACGGTGCGCACGGCGCAAACCATTTGTTATGAAATTTTCCGCGAATTGATGCGGGAAGCGCGCCAGTACGATGCGCAGAAGTTTCTGGTGCTGGCCTCGCAGGATGTTATTGACCTGTTGTTGGATGAAGAATCCGCTAGCGTTGCGGAGTTGGAAGCTTTTATCGGGAAGCCTGTGGTGTTGCAGGTGGAGGCGCAATATACCCAGGAGCAGTTTGACGTGGTATTGATGTGACGGGCGCATCACGAAATCGGCGTACCCCGCCGGCACGTCGTAACATATCGCTATGAGTTTCCTGTACCGTATTTTTCGTTATGCCTGGTTTACCGCCTGGTACAGTTTTGCGCTGTTGGCGGTGGTGGCGGCATTGACCCTGAGTGCGGCGCGTCTGGTGCTGCCGGTGATTGCGGACCGTTACAATTCTGAAGTCGAATCCCTGGTCAGCGACCTGCTCAAGCAACCGGTAAGTATTGGTACCATGGATGCCGAATGGCGTGGTCTGGGACCGCGCCTGGTGCTGCATGATGTGTTGTTTCTGGAACCCGGTGGCGGCGGTGCCGTGCTCAGTCTGGATCGCGCCAGTATCGGTTTCGATTTGCTGGTGTTGGTGCGCACCGGGCAACTCGGTCTGAGCAGTGTGTCTCTGTCCGGATTCAATCTGATCCTGCGGCGTCTTCAGGATGGCCGCATCACCGTCGCCGGCATTGACGCTGCCGAACCGGACCACCAGCAACAACATGAGTTGGACATGCGGGCCTGGTTGCTGGCGCAAAACAAGCTGGAAGTGGAGCATGCCAGCGTTTTCTGGATCGATCATCTGAAGCAGGGCCGGGTCTGGCAGTTCAACGATTTGCGGTTTCTGCTGCGCAACCAGGGTCAGCGCCACCAGGTGCAGGGTTTCGCCAATCTGCCCGAGGCGATGGGTAAGGACCTGGAATTCCACATTGATCTGGAAGGCGATCCGATCAGCACTACCGACTGGCAGGGTCAGGCGTATGTGCGCGGTGTCGGCCTGGATCTGGCTACGGTGGCCGATGAGTTGGGCGCGCAGTTCCCGTTGCGATCCGGGCGGACGAATTTCAAAGTCTGGAGCAGCTGGCGCGGTGGTCGACCCTATCGGCTGACGGGTGAGTTCAGTGGTGTGGATACGGCCATTGTCTATGCCAAACAGGCGCCGTTGCGGCTGACACGCGTTGGCGCGCGCTTCGCGTTGCAGCAAGTTCAGGATGAGTGGCACCTGGACTTGTCGCGCTTTCACTTGCAGCGCGATCAGCGTTACTGGCCGGATTCCACGTTGCATGCCCGTTGGCGTCAGCAGGATGACCGCGTTACGGTGACGCGGCTGGCGGTAAGCTATCTGGACATCGGTCAAGTGTTGGAAGTGGCGGACTATTTTTCACTGGTGCCTGCCGAGTATCGTGAGTTGCTGGCCACCAGTCGTCCCAATGGTATCTTGCGCAATGTCATCGCCACTTTTCCCGCCGATCGCGCCGGCTACCTGCAAACGGAGTTTTCCGGCGTCAGCAGCCGGGCCTGGGGAGCCTGGCCGGAATTTGCCGGCGTGAGCGGCATTGTGACCACCGATTTCCAGCATTTCAAGCTTCAGGTTTCCGGGTCCGCCATGAGTCTGGCCTATCCGCAGCAGTTTCCCGCGGGTATGCATTGGGATGAGCTCGATGGTGTACTTTACGGCGTGTTCGATCCGGACTATTTTTATGTAGCTTCATCTGATTTATTGCTGCGCAATAGCGATGTGCACGGCCGCGCCCAATTTACCTTGTTCTGGCCGCGGACGCGTGTCCAACCGTACTTGGATCTGCAGGCCGACATTGAACATCTTGACGGTGCCAAAGCGTTGGAGTACCTCCCGGTGAGCGTTACCGGCGAGGGTTTTCGGCGCTGGTGGCAGCGTGCCGTGGTGCATGCCGATGTGGACACGGGTCATGTAACCATGAGCGGTTGGCTTGATGCATTTCCTTATGGCGCATTTCAGGGTAAGTTGGCGGTCGACGGTGTGTTGCATAACGGTGAATTACAGTATGTCGACGAGTGGCCGGAAGTGGCGCATATCAGCGGTGCCATACAGATGCGCAATAACCGCTTCGTCATGCAAAATGCCACGGGGTCAATGTTCGATTCCGCACTTTCTAACGTGGTCGTGGAGATCGAAGATCTAACGCAGTCTCAGCCCATGGCAGGTATTACCGGCATGGTTACGGGTGCAACCCAGGATAAGATCGATTTTCTGCTGAAGGCGCCGCCGTTACGCAAGATGTTCAAAGGGCTTGATGCATTCTCGCTGGCGGGAGACAGTTCTCTGGATCTTAAGTTGCTGGTGCCGACCACCGGGCATCAGGAGGTGCAGGTGCAGGGTGAAGTGGCGATGCGTGACAACCGGTTGGTGCATCGTGGTGCCTTGGGGCCGGTGCTTACAGAAGTTACCGGTGTTTTGAAATTTACCGGCGACAGCATCGAGGTGGATGGCATGGCGGCGCGCCTGTTCGAGCAGGCGGTGACCATTGATGCGTTGACGCGCAATACCAGAAACGGCGCGCAGGCGGTGTTCACCGCTGCCGGGCGCTATGACGCGGCCGGGCTGGCACAGCGTTTGCGGTTGGAGGATTGGGCTCATCTTTACCAGGGGAGCGAAGATTTCAGCGCCAGCCTGGTATTGCCCCTGGACGGCGGGGGCGCTCCCCGGCTTGAGTTGACGGCGCAACTGGACCAAATCAGTACCTATCTGCCGGCGCCTTTGCGTAAGGACGCTGGTGAGGCCATGGATCTGAAAGCACGCCTCGTTTTTCATGAAGACCGGCAGGATTGGATAATTCAATACGGCGCGGTGGTAAGCGCTGCTCTGGTAATGGTGCCCACCAGCACGGGTTATACCTTGTCGCATGGTGAAATCGTGGTGGGTAAAGGTCGCGCCAGCCTGGTCTGGCCGCGCGGGTTGGCGATCAAGGGCAAGCTGGATAGCCTGGTGCTGGACGATTGGTTCAAGATTTTCGCCACTGCGCCGGAGCCCGCGGCTGTATCGCGTAAATTGCCGGTATTGCCGCAGTGGGTGGCTAACGCCAATATCAAAATCGAGAAACTCACCGTGTTCAGTCGAGATTTTGATCAAGCGGAATTGAGTCTGGGGCGCGATCCCGTTGGCGCCGTGCTGAGCGTCGCCAGCAAACAACTCACCGGCAAGGTCACGCTGCCAGATGACGCGACTTTGCCATTGGATGTGGACCTGGACTACTGGAATATGGTCAGTGTCGCCGCCAGCGGTGACAAGCCTCCCGACCCTAACGCGATTCCCGCAATGAATATTCGGGCCAAGGAGTTGGCCTATAATGGCGCCTCTTTGGGGACCTTGAGTCTGGTCGTCACCGCTACGGCGCAGGGGATCCAAGTCGTCGATTTGTCGGTACTTTCCGAAACCACGATGATCAAGGGCGCCGTGGATTGGGTATACCGTAGCGGCCGGCACATTACCAGTCTCGATTTGGTCATCAGCAGCAAGAATGTCGGAGTCTCCATGAGCCAACTGGGTTATGCCAATACCATCGACAATGGCACCGGTACGCTCCGGGTAAAGGCGGAGTGGTCGGGTGCGCCGATGGATCCGCTGAAGCATGATCTAACTGGTGAAATCAATTTGAAGTTCAAAGATGGCCGCTTGCTGGAGCTTAATCCCGGAGCCGGCAAGGTATTGGCGATACTCAGTTTGCAAATGCTGCCCAAACGATTGTTATTGGATTTCAGTGACATGTTTAAAAAAGGGTTTAGTTTTACTCAAATTAGCGGGGATTTCAGTATCCAGGACGCGGATGCTTATACGACCAATTTAGTGATGGAAGGTCCGTCCGCAAAAATACATATTGCCGGACGCACCGGACTGGCCGATCGGGACTATGATCAGTTGGTGACGGTGATTCCTGACGTGACCGCCAGTATACCCGTACTTGCCTGGTGGTTGGTGGATCCCGCCACCGGGCTATTGGCGTTCGCTCTACAGAAAATATTCCAGAATCAGATCGATGATGTTGTAAAATTCCAGTACATCATCACAGGTACCTGGGAGCACCCCGTGGTCACGAAAGTCGCCGCCGTCACCGCCGACCCGGCAGCGGCACAGCCCTAGGAGGTCCGGATGATTGCGCAGGCCTGCCGTACGCTGCTTTGTGGGGTGCTCCTGTGGGGCTGTGGTTGTGCCACGAGCCCGGTGCCGGATGCGCTGTCTCTCACACGGGAGCAATGGCGACCGGTGGCCTCCGGTGATGACGTGGTCGCGCTCGACCCGCTACGGGCCGTGGTCAAGCAACTGCTGGACGCGCCCCAATCCGTGCTGGATATCTCGCACCCCGGCACCGCGGATGGTGCGCAATGGGCTGGTCAGGTGCGGCGCTGGCTGGTAGCCTTGGGTGTGGCATCCGCGCGCTTGCACTTACAAGCGGAAAGCCCCGACGATAAAATTCATTTAGTAGTGAGAACGGAATAGACGCCATGACATTAGTTGCCGCAGTACAGATGGCATCGGGTCCCAATGTGGGTGCCAATTTGATCGAAGCCGGACGTTTGATCCAGAAAAGTGCCGAGGCGGGCGCCACACTCGTGGTATTGCCGGAAAATTTCGCCATCATGGGCATGCAGGAGTCCGACAAAGTTGCCATTCGTGAACAGCCTGGCAAGGGCCCGATCCAGAATTTTCTGGCGGAACAGGCGGCGAAATGGGATGTCTGGATAGTCGGGGGCACCGTACCGTTGCAGGCATCGACCCCGGATAAGGTTCGTGCCGCGTGCCTGGTGTATGATGACAAGGGCGTATGCGTCGGGCGTTATGACAAGATTCATTTGTTCGATGTACACATCGAGGAAAGCGGCGAAAACTATACCGAGTCGGAAACCATCGAGGCGGGCAGTGATGTCGTGGTGCTGGATACGCCGTTCGGTAAATTGGGACTGGCCATTTGCTATGATCTGCGTTTTCCGGAATTGTTTCGCGCGATGCATGACAAAGGCGTGGAGATTATCGCGCTGCCGTCCGCGTTCACCGCCATTACCGGCCGTGCCCATTGGGGGGCCCTGGTACGTGCGCGTGCCATCGAAAATCTCAGTTACGTGATCGCCGCAGCCCAGGGTGGTTATCACATCAACGGCCGTGAAACCTATGGGCACAGCATGATTGTCGATCCCTGGGGCAATGTCCTCGATCGCCTGCCCCAAGGTTCGGGTTTTGTCATCGCCGACGTCGACCGGCGCCTCACCACGAGCACACGGCGTAATTTTCCCGCGCTCAAACATCGAAGGATACGCTGATCATGGAAAAACTGTTGCAACAGGCGCGTGGTGCGTTGTTGGAGCCCGCCGGTATCCAGGACCAGGATCTTGCCCGGGTGCTCGATCAGATCATGTCCTATGAGGTGGATGCGGCGGATCTTTATTTTCAACACAACCGCTTTGAGTCTTGGGTGCTGGAGGACGGTATCGTCAAAGAGGGCAGTCACAATATCGAGCAAGGGGTGGGGGTGCGGGCGATCAGCGGGGAAAAGACTGGTTTTGCCTATTCTGATGCCATTATGCTGCCGGCGCTCACGGCGGCCGCGGACGCCGCCCGGGCCATTGCCCATGTGGGACAGCAGGGGTCGCTGCAGGCCTGGTCGCGCTCCGCCTATCAACAACTGTATTTGCCGCAGGACCCGGTGCATGATTTCTCGGCACAGGTCAAAATTGATCTGTTACAGCGTATCGATGGCTTGGCGCGCCGTCAGGATGCGCGCGTTAAACAAGTTATTGCCAGCATCGCGGCCACCTGCGATACCATGTTGGTGGCGGGCAGTGACGGCACCTTGTGCGGCGATGTGCGGCCGTTGGTGCGTGTCAACGTCAGTGTTGTCGTCGAACAAAATGGGCGTCGCGAACAAGGTTCCGCTGGTGGCGGCGGCCGTTATAGTCTGCAAAAAATTCTGGATGATGATTTCGCCACCAGTCTGGCGCAGGAAGCGGTGCGCGAAGCGTTGATTAATCTGGAAGCGGTGGCGGCTCCGGCGGGTACCATGACCGTGGTGTTGGGGCCGGGCTGGCCGGGGGTGCTCCTGCACGAAGCCATCGGCCATGGCCTGGAAGGGGACTTCAACCGCAAGGGCAGTTCCGCGTTCAGCGGCATGGTCGGTCAGCGGGTGGCATCGGAGCAATGTACCGTGGTGGATGACGGCACTCTGCCGGAACGCCGTGGTTCCTTGAATATCGATGATGAAGGCACACGCAGCCAGTGCACGGTTCTCATTGAAAATGGCATCCTCAAAGGTTATATGCAGGACAAACTCAATGCCAAGCTGATGCAGGTGGCGCCCACCGGCAATGGTCGGCGAGAATCCTACGCGCACCTGCCCCTGCCGCGCATGACCAATACCTATATGCTGGCGGGCAAATACGATCCCGGCGAAATCATCGCCACCGTCGACAAGGGCCTGTATGCCGTGAATTTTGGCGGTGGTCAGGTGGATATCACCTCCGGCAAGTTCGTATTCTCCGCCAGTGAGGCTTATCTGATCGAAAACGGCAAAGTCACGCGGCCGGTCAAGGGTGCCACGTTAATCGGTAATGGTCCGGACGTATTGACCCGCGTCGCGATGGTGGGTAACGATCTGGCCCTGGACCGTGGCGTCGGTACCTGCGGTAAAGATGGGCAAAGCGTGCCGGTGGGCGTGGGTCAGCCCACCATGAAAATTACCGAGTTGACTGTGGGTGGTACCAGCGCCTAGCGCAATACGGTAGCGAAACGGCATGTGATCATCCGGCACGGCGCAAGGTGGGCGATGGATTTAATGCAAATCTTCCGGTGCGGTGGTTGGTTTTTGCAGGCGCTGTGCGATTTGCGTACCTGCCCGTAGGTGACTTCATTCCGCATTTGTCGAATTTTTTCTCGGCGCACATGGCGTCTTGACGAGAATTTTTGTATTTAGCGTAGGTTCTAACGAAGGATTAATTAATGACAACATCCAGTCATGGTCAGGATCTGATAATTAATAACGATACCATCGAACGCTACCGGCAACGGGTGGCCCGGGTGCTGGCATTGGCCGCCGACGCGGGGGCGACCAGCGCCGAGGCTTCGTTGAATGTCGGCAAGGGGCTGTCTGCGACCGTGCGCCTGGGTGAAGTGGAGACGGTGGAGCATAATCTCGATCAAGGTCTGGGCGTCACGGTATATATGGGTGCCCGCAAGGGTACGGCCAGCACCACGGACCTGAGTGACAGCGCCATTGCTGAAACCGTCACCGCCGCCTGTGATATCGCCCGCGTCACTTCCGAAGACCCCTGCAACGGGTTGGCGGATGCGGCCTTGCTGGCGCGCAATCCACAGGACCTCGATTTGTATCACCAATGGCCGTTGACCGTGGCTGAGGCGATCGCTATTGCCCAGCGTTGCGAAGACGCGGCTTTGCAGTATGACAAGCGCATCAAAAATTCCGAGGGTGCCACCCTGAGCAGCCAGGAAGGCATCAATATCTACGGCAACAGTAATGAATTTCTGCACGGGTATGCCACGTCGCGGCATACCGTGAGCTGCTCGGTGATCGCCGAGGACGGCGCCGGCATGGAGCGCGATTATTGGTACAGCAGCGCCCGCTGCGCCGATGATCTGGATGCCATTGGTGGCATTGGCAAAATCGCCGCGGAACGCGCCATCAATCGCCTCAATCCGCGCCGCCTGAGCACGCGTCAATCGCCGGTGGTGTTCGCAGCCGATATTGCTTCGGGTTTGTTTTCGTCCTATGTGTCCGCGATCAGCGGTACCAGCCAATACCGCAACATGACATTCTTGCTGGATTGTCTGGAGCAACAGGTATTTCCCGACTATATCAATATTCGTGAAGAGCCCTGGCTGAAACGCGGCAATGCCAGCTCGCCCTATGATAATGAGGGCGTGGCCACGGCGCCGAGTGATTTGGTTGCGGGCGGCGTCGCCAAACGCTACGTGCTGGGCAGTTACAGCGCGTGCAAGCTGGGGTTGCAGACTACGGGAAACGCCGGCGGTGTCCACAATCTCGTGGTTTCCCATGGAGTGCATACCCTGGAGAAGCTGCTGGCGAAAATGGGCACCGGTCTGCTGGTCACGGAACTGATGGGTCAGGGTATCAACCGCACCACCGGTGATTACTCGCGCGGCGCCGCCGGTTACTGGGTGGAAAACGGAACCCTGCAATACCCGGTATCGGAAGTCACTATCGCCGGCAATCTCAAAGACATGTTCCGCGGTATCGTCGATGTCGCCACCGATGTTGACATGCGCCGCTCCATTCTTACCGGCTCGGTATTGATCGATAATATGACCATAGCCGGCGAGTAATTGCCTCCGCCCTGGCGATCGGTCCGGTCAGTATGCGTCAGGTCTGCGATGGCATGAAGAAATTAATGATTTCCGCGGTAATTGCTTTTAGCCTGTTTATGGTGGCAATTATTGCGCCTGAAAATCAACTTATTCCGGTGCAGGGAGCCACCGAAAAAGACTGGAATCATGATACCTTCTGGTACGAACCCTGGGGGAAGTCTGGAGTTCACAAAGGCATTGATATATTTTCGCCTGCGGGAAAGTCGGTCATTGCGTCTACCTATGGAATAGTCTTATTCAGCGGGGTTGTCGCATTAGGCGGGAATGTGGTGGTGGTTCTTGGCCCCAAATGGCGGCTTCACTATTACGCACATTTGTCGGATAGTCGCATAACTGCCGGAACGCTGGTCAGAAGTTCGGAAATCATAGGTTCGGTAGGCAACAGCGGAAATGCCGGTGACAAGCCGCCGCACCTGCACTACGCGATAATTACGCTGGTGCCCTATCTCTGGCGCATGGATTTTTCCACGCAAGGATGGAAAAAAATCTTTTATCTTGATCCGGGAGAGCGACTGTTGGCGGCAATGTAAACCGGAGAAATATTTGGCATTACCGAAATTGCTTCGGCGGTCATGTTCTTCAAATGATGCGAAATAGCCTGCTCTCCCAAACACCTTACCGCTTATGCGTACTGCTGCCCTGCCAGAAGCCTTCGAAGAATCGGCGTGCATTGGCGCCCAAAGTGCTGGTGCGATAGCCGCCTTCCTGCACGATTACCGTCGGCAGACCGATCTTGCCAATCATTGCGCCATTTTCAAAAAAATCTTCTCCGCCCAAGGTCCAGGTGCCGGTGGGGTCGGCTTTGGCGGTGTCTAGTCCAAGGCACAGCACCAGATACCGGGGTGCGAACCGTTTGATGACGCGCAAGGCTTTGGCCAGGGTTTTGCGATATTGCTCGGGCGTGATTTTTTCCGGTAACGGATAGTTAATATTGAAACCCTGTCCTGGACCAATACCGATTTCATCGGTAAAGCCGGAGAAGTGCGGGTAGGCGAAATGCGGGGCGCCGTGTATGGATACGGTGAGTACGTCGGCACGTTCATAGAAAATATTCTGGGTGCCGTTACCGTGGTGAAAATCGACATCCAGCACTGCCACCGTGCCGAAGCGGCTTAGGTAATGGGCAGCGACGGCGGCGGAATTGAAATAGCAAAAGCCGCCGAAAGCGCGGCGCTCCGCATGATGACCCGGGGGCCGCACCAGGGCGTAGCTAATACGGTATCCATGATGCAGGGTTTCGGCGGCGGTGACCGCGCAATCCACCGCGCCCAAGGCCGCCAGGTAAGCATTCTTGTTGAGGGGTGTGAAGGTGTCCATGCAGTAGTAGCCCACCATCAGCTCTATGTCCTTGGGTGGGCGCAGTAAGTTGCGAATCGGAAAAATGATGGGGTAGATGGACTTACCCTCCGGGAGCTGATGGCAGGCGCGGCGCAGGTAATCCACGTAGTTGGGATCGTGTACCGAGCTGAGGTATTTTTTGCCCAAGTGGCGGGGATTGATGCGGGTGAATAAACCGCTTTTGTGTAATTCCATCAGGATATTCGGTAGGCGCACCGGCGCTTCCACGTAGCCGCGGGCTTTCACATGGTGAATGCTGTGACCTTCGTTGACCACCAGGGCGATGGACCCGGCGGCGGAAGCGGAGATGGTGGCGGCCACGGCTTTGCGCTGATACTGCAGAGGGCGCAATAGCGCCGGATCATCCATGAAAGAATTGACCACTTCCTCGATCTGGGTTCTAGGGATCAGCTCGCCGTATTTCCGTTCCAGAACCGCGCGCACCACCTTATGCAATTTCTCGCGGCGCAGGGGCGAACCGGTGCCCAAGGCGTCGTAAAGTAGATAGTAAAGGTCCTGGTCGCCGGGGTTGACCGGCGAGGCATACACATTATTGACGATCGGTCGCACGCCGTAGCGTTCATAGAATTTCAGTCGCGCCTTGTTTTGATCCAGGGTTTTCGCGTCGAGTACGACATTGGGGTCGTCGACGCTGCATTCAAAGAATAAACCAAAGGCTTTCAACTGCTGCGCTTCTTCCCGAAGACGTTCGTAAAGCGCGCCGCCGATGCCGCCGCTGGTACGTCCAGGGGCCGCGGAAATCAATTCCAGATAACAGGCGCCGAGATCGGAAAAATGCAGCAACATGGCGAAACCCTTGATGGCGCCGTTGCCGTCTTCCGCCACGAACAGAATCGAGCGGTAACGATAGGTGAGCGGATCATGCAATTGCTGCGGTAAACGCTTGAAATCTTCCTTGCGCGCCTTGGGGAACTGCACGCGCAGAATGTCCAGTACCTGCTGTATCGCATCCTGATCCGCCTGGGCGACATTATCGTGAATTTTTCGAATGCGAAACATCGGTCAATTAAGGTATCTATCCGGTGGCTGTGCCTGGAGTATACGTGAATCATCTTGCACTTCGCCACCACGGCACAATTTCTGCGGGGGGATATCCCACGATTGCTTGCGAGATGTCAGCGCATGCAAGCATGCCGGCGTCATTGGGTGTTTCTTCGGGGGAGCTGTCAACTGCGGTGACGTTGAGATATTCAGTCATCTAATCAAGCCCCTGCATTGGCAGGGGCTCTTATGTGCGCCAGTTGCTAAGCGTTGACTCGGTCCGGTGTTCTGCCACATGCCCGGTTCACTAACGTTCGATATTGAATCGAGGAATGGCGCATCCCAACGGTGCGTATTACGTACCGTTGTATCGCTTAGTTGGCGCTTTGATCCGGATTATGCGCCTGGGGTTTGGGGGTTACCGCTTGTACGTTGACACCGTCTTTATAGACCAGTTCGCCGCCGTGGTAGGCAGTGTTCAGTAACATTCCGGTGCCGGCAACTATGGCCAGGACAAAGACCACGGCTTTGATACCGCTGACATTCACCTTTTTCCACATAGCGCCCAACATCACGACTGCCAGGACGGAAAATATTGCGATGGTGGTGCCCGCCAATTCTTCGTGCTCTTCGAGGTTAGCTTCCGGGAAGCCCTTGTCGATAGCGGCATCCAGGGCCACATCCCCGAAACCGGCGGCGACAATTGCGCTCGCGACACCTCCCACCAGCATGGCGGCGGCGGTATAAGACAAATAACTGCGCGCCGCCAAGTCTTTCTTAGTGACCAGCAAGTAGCTGTACAGACCCAGGGCTAAAAGTAACAGGACGATGGGGAAATGAACCATCATGGGATGAACTTGTGTGATTTCCATACGATTCCTTAATGTTGACTCATGTGTGTTTAGGGCGGTGTCTGCCGTTCGGGAGTTGTCGCTGAGTGAAGTTTACACTCCGCCGATGGTTGCCGCACCCGATGTGCCATCCGATCTTTTCCGTATTCTGGCATAGCAGGGTGAATCAAAAATGAAAGATTACTTTTATAGAGATTAGGGAGGGGTATCCCTCGTGCTGATCTTGCGAATCAGGAAGATGCATAGGGGGCAATGGCCTTAACTGATGGAATTCGTGCATCTTATGGCGACTGTTTCTTGGCGTTATACAGGATAAGTGACTGTTTTTTGTGCATATTATGTTAAGTGTGCAACAATTTTTTGACGCATCCCCCTTCGGGTCCCTACGTTTTCGGCGCGTTTTCAATATTTGTTGCTTGGCACGATATATGTACTAACTCAAACGTTACTTCCCTTTAGGTTGTTAACACGTTATATCGCATCTCCTGATTTACAACCCTCCCCTCCTCGGGTGCTAGCAATAGCACCCATTTTTTTGTTCAAATGAGACGCTGACAACACCAAGGAATGGATCAGATGAAGAAGTCCTATCCGCAACCGGTCATCGGCGCGTGTGGTTGGCGTCATCAGCGCTGGCGCAACGCCTTCTATCCCGAGGATCTGCCTGATGACTGGCAGTTGGCGTATTATGCCAATGAATTCCTCACGGTTCTGGTTCCCCAAACTCAATGGCAGCAGAGTTCATTTGACGAATGCCAGGCGTGGCTTGAAGAGGTCGGTGCAGACTTCCGTTTGTTTTTGCATTACCAGGTGGCGGATAGTGCGTCATTGGAGCTGTTCGAGGCACTCATGAAACAGAGACATTGGCCTCTCGCGGGGCTGGGCGGGGTGGTAATGGATATTTCCAATGAGGAAATACTGTACCGGTTAATGACAAAACAAGCATGCTTTGGTTGTCCGGTATTTGTGGGTTATAGTGGCGGTGCACTGACTGATCCTGCCCTATTTAATATGGTGAATTTCGTCTGGCAGCCGGACCAGTCCAGTCCCCTGTCGACAGGCATGTCCACCAGTGTGGGCAGGATACGGGAAAGCGATGTGGCCGATGATCGGAAGCTACGCGCGGTTATCGAGCGTTACCTGCACCGGGGCGGTGCCGTGGCACAGGAGAGTTATCTTTTTTTCGATGGCCGGCCGCCCAATATTGATGTGATGCGCAAGGCGACAGTGATCAGTCAATTGCTTTAGAGGCTGATGTGTAACAACGCAAGGATAAAAGTACGCCCATGGCAGAAAATGACGAACCGTTGGTCAAAATACGCAATCTGCATTTTTCCCGCGGAGACCGTAAAATTTTTGACGGTGTGGATATCGATATTCAAAAGGGCCGGATCACCGCGATTATGGGACCCAGCGGTACCGGTAAAACCACCTTGCTCAAGCTGATTGGCGGGCAGTTGCGTCCTGACCAGGGTACTATCCATGTGGACGGGAAGCATGTGCATAAGCTCTCGCATTCCCAGTTGTATGAGTTGCGTAAACGCATGGGTATGTTGTTCCAGAGTGGCGCCCTGCTCACCGATATCAACGTCTATGACAATGTCGCGTTTCCGATTCGCGAGCACACCAAGCTGTCGGAATCCATCATCAGGCACCTGGTGCTGATGAAGCTCCATGCCGTGGGTTTACGCGGCGCCCGGGATCTTATGCCCAGTGAGCTTTCCGGTGGGATGGCGCGGCGCGTGGCACTGGCACGGGCGATCGCGCTGGACCCCATGATGATCATGTTTGATGAACCGTTCACCGGCCAGGATCCCATTTCCATGGGTGTGCTGGTGACGCTTATTCGCTCCTTGAACGATGCCCTGGATTTAACCAGTATTCTGGTGTCCCATGATGTGCAGGAAACTGCGTCTATCGCCGACTATATTTATGTAATTTCCGAAGGCAAAGTCGTGGAGCATGGTTCTTCGGAAACCTTACAGCGGTCTTCATCGCCATGGGTCAAGCAGTTCATGGAAGGATTGCCGGATGGGCCGGTGCCGTTCCACTACCCATCGCTGGATTACGCGGATGATTTGTTGACCGGGAGCCGACCATGATGGACAAACTGCAGCAGTTGGGTGCCGCCACCCTGGGTGTCATCGAGCGCCTGGGGCGCGGACATATATTCATTTACTACGCCATTAAGGGCTTTCCGGCGTTGGCGCTACGGCCGAATCTGGTATTGGCTCAAGTTTTTTCCACCGGTGTGCTGTCGCTGATCATTATTCTGGTATCCGGTTTGTTCGTCGGTATGGTGTTGGGGCTGCAGGGCTACAATACCCTGGTGGATTTTGGCGCCGAGGAATCATTGGGAGTCATGGTGGCGCTGTCTCTGGTGCGGGAGCTGGGGCCGGTGGTAACCGCCTTGTTGTTCGCCGGGCGCGCCGGTTCCGCGCTTACCGCGGAAATCGGTTTAATGAAAAGTACTGAACAATTGTCAGGCATGGAAATGATGGCGGTGGATCCCCTGCAGCGGGTTGTGGCGCCGCGTTTCCTTGCCGGCGCTATTGCCATGCCCTTGCTCGCTGCCATGTTCAGCGCCGTCGGTGTGATGGGTGGCTACTTCGTGGGCGTGGGTTTGCTGGGCGTGGACGAGGGTGCATTCTGGTCCCAGATGCAGGCCAGTGTGGAGATTGATGAAGATATCATCAATGGCATTATTAAAAGTTTCGCTTTCGGCATTGTCGTCACTTGGATCGCCGTGTTTGAAGGTTATGATTGTGTCCCTACCTCGGAGGGCGTCAGCCGTGCCACCACCCGTACTGTGGTGCACTCGTCGCTTGCGGTGTTGGGGCTGGATTTCGTGCTCACTGCGCTCATGTTCGGAGAATAAATCATGATGCATACAAGAACGGTTCAAGTATGGGTTGGCTTGTTTGTGGCCTTGGGGATTGTCGCTCTGTTCATGTTGTCGATGAAGGTCAGCAACATCAATGCGTTTCGCGCCGTGGAAGGTTATGCGGTGACCGCCAAATTCGAAAATATCGGGGGGCTGAAGGTGCGCTCGCCGGTGAAAATGGCCGGCGTCGTGGTGGGGCGAGTTGATGATATCAGTTTCGACAGTGATACCTACGAGGCGGTCGTGCACATGAAAATCGAGGAGCAATTCAATCATATGCCCGTTGACACCACCGCCAGTATTTTTACCGCCGGTTTGCTCGGTGAGCAATATATCGGACTGGAAGCGGGTGGCGAGGAAGACTATCTCAAGGAAGGCAGCAAAATCCGTTTGACCCAATCCGCCATGGTGCTCGAAAATCTGATCGGGACTTTCTTGTTCGATAAGGCCGACAAGGCCGACAAAGGGGCTGGAAAATGACCAGGTATCTGCTAAGCGCCGTGCTATTGTGCACACCGCTGCTGGCGGGCGCCGAGGGCGTGTCGCTGGAGCAGGCGGTGGAGTTGGCGCTCAAGAATGATCCGCGCATCAAAGAGCGCGAGCATCTGGTGGAGGCGGCCAAAGGGCTGCGCGACGAGGCCACCGGCAGTGATGATCTGATCTACGGTTCCAATTTCTTTATCGGCGTGGCGCCGACGGTGAAAGGCGGCATGTTCGAGAAAGGCAGCAGCGGCGGTACCGGCGGCAGCGATCTCAACAGCAGCATGCGTGATGATGGATACGACGTTAACGGCCTGACCCCCTGGTACAATCTGCAGTTTACCGTGATCAAACCGCTGGCGACTTTTGGCAAGATAGAAAATTACACCGCCGCCGCCGAGGGGAATATCAAGGTGCAGGAAGGTGAGGTGAACCTGCAGCGCGCATCGATCGTTTATGACGTGCATCGAGCTTACTACGGCTATCTGACGGCCAAGGATACACGCTTGTTACTGGAGGATGTGCGTGGTCGTTTGAACAGCGCCGTTGGTCTGGTGCAGGGTTGGCTGGAGAAAGGTACGGGTACCACCAAGCAATCGGATCTGTTTGCCCTGCAAACGGGTGTTGCCGTGGTCAATCGGTACATCGCCGAGGCGGACAGCTACGAAAAAATCGCCATGGACGGATTGAAGACACTTACCAGTGTCGGTCTTGAGAAAGACTTCAAAGTCGCCGACTCCGGCATCAAGCCGGTGGAGCTGCCCAAACAGACTTTGAAACAACTCACTTCCAAGGCGCTGACCAGTCGACCCGAAATGAAGCAACTGGAGGCGGGTTTGTCGGCGCGCCGGTCTCTGGTGGAAGCGAAAAAATCCGAATTCAATCCCAATGTCTACATGGGGCTGGCCGGCGGTTTCGCCTATACGCCCGGTCGCGATACCCTGAACAACCCTTATATTTACGATCCGTTTAATTGGGCGGCGCTCACTCCCATCGTCGGAGTCAAATGGGACTGGTCCAGCGGCGTGCAACCCGCACGTGTCAAGCAGGCGCAGTCGGAGCTTGACGCGCTCGTCGAGAAATCCGCGTTTGCGCGCCAGGGCATACCCTTTCAAGTGGCGGAGCAATATCACATGGTACAAGCCAGTCATACCATGGTGGAAGAGATGGCGCAGGCCAGCCGCGCAGGACGCCGCTGGATGATCGCCAGTTATGCGGACTTCGAAGCCGGGTTGGAGCAGGCCGACAAGGTGATGAGCGCTTTTCAGGGATATGTGCTGGCGCATAGCGAATACCTGAAATCAGTCAACGATTACAACCTGAATGTGGTCAGGCTTAAACAAGTGACGGGAGAGATTCAATGATCAGGAAGATGCTGATGGGCATGCTGCTGTTCGGTGGGTTGTCAGTAGGTGCTCTGGCACATGCGGACGATCATCCTGCGCAAAAACTGGTGTTCGATACCGCGGAAAAAATCCTTACCAGCCTGCGCGCCGAGCGGGAAGTGGTGACCAAGGACAACAAACGCGTGTTTGAACTGGTGGATGCCATCATCTTTACGCATTTTGATTTCAATAAAATGGCCGCTTGGGTGCTCGGTAAGCACTGGCGCACGGCGACGCCGGATCAGAAGGAAAGGTTTACGCGTGAGTTCAAGCGGTTGCTGGTGCGTACCTACTCCAAGGCGCTGGTCGATAATATGGACCGAAAAATTGAATATCTGCCGTTACGTGCCGCGGAGGGTGCGGACGATCTCACCGTGCGTACGGAAATTCCCCAGGATGGCGGTTTTCCATTGCCGATCAATTACAACATGTATTTCAAGGACGGTGTCTGGAAGGTCTATGATGTGGACATCGATGGCATCAGTATGGTGAAGAACTATCGTACAACCTTTGGCGCCGAGATCAACAAGGGTGACGTCGATGCCTTGATCACGAAGCTCAAGGACCGCAACGAGCAGGCTCAGGATGAATAGTGTCGGTATCGAGCAGCGGACGGACGGCTTCGATGTGGCCGGCGAGCTGGATGTAGGCACGGTCCCCGGGTTGATTCAGCAAACCTTGGCACTGTTCCGTAAGGAAAGCGGGGTTATGACCATCGACTTGCAGAAGGTCACCCGCGCGGACAGCTCCGGTATCGCAATTCTGATAGAATGGATGCGCGCCGCCCGGGACAGTAACCGGGAGATCGTGTTTCGTAACGTGCCGGTGCAACTGTTGGCGATTGCAAAAGTCAGCGGTTTGGATCAGATTCTGCCAATTCAAAATTAACCAGGGGTGATCATGAACCCGGAAGATGTAGAAAAACTCATACAGGCTGGCCTGGTGGACTGTGAAGTCCACGTTGACGGCGATGGCAGCCATTTCAATGCCAGCGTCATCGGACCGATATTTGCCGGTAAGTCGCTGTTGCAGAAACAAAAACTGGTCTATGCCACAGTCAATGAGCAGATCGCCTCAGGCGCCATTCACGCCTTGTCCATCAAGACCTACACGCCGGAAGAATGGCAGCGAGCGAAAAAACTACAGGTGGGCCGCTAAGCGGTATTTTCGCAGACCGCAATAACTCTTGCCACGGCGCATCGTGCGCCAAGAAAAAATGCAACTCACGCCCGGGAAGACATCTAGGCGCTTGCGCAAACCTTAGGCGGTCAGCATGTGCGCAGTCCGGGTGGTGAGAGCCCTCAAGCCTTGGCGTGGTTTGCGCCTTGGCGAGCGTGGAATTTTCGGTCTGGCGGCGAATTCCGACCCATTACAGGCCAGGCGAAAATCTAGCAAAGCCATTGATATTTAATCATAAATACTTTATCACTTGGGGGCTGCTCAAGCGTTTATGGACGTAGGTGGACACTAATTAATAGGGGATTGACGGCAGCAATGCTAAAATCGCAGCCACAATAACCCACTATCTTTTTACTCTTATAACGAGACCGATAATTTTCCATGGATAAATTAATCATCAGCGGCGGCATTCCCCTGGATGGCGAAGTAAAAATATCCGGTGCCAAGAACGCGGCACTCCCGATCATGGTGGCAACCCTGCTTACCGGCGAACGCATGACCATTCAGAATGTGCCGCACTTGCAGGATATCACCACGACCATGGGCTTGCTGGGACGCCTGGGTGTGGACCTGGTGGTGGACGAAAAGCTGAATATTGAAATTGAAAGTTCCACGATTAAGGAATACCGGGCACCCTACGACCTGGTGAAAACCATGCGCGCATCGATTCTGGTGTTGGGGCCGCTGCTGGCGCGCCACGGGCGTGCCGAGGTGTCGATGCCCGGCGGTTGCGCGATCGGTTCCCGGCCGGTGAATCTGCATATCAATGGTTTGCGCGCCATGGGCGCTGAAATCAAAGTGGACCACGGATATATTATCGCCAAAACCAACGGGCGCCTGCATGGCGCTAAAATCGTCATGGATCTGGTGACCGTGACCGGAACCGAGAATCTGATGATGGCGGCTACGCTGGCGGACGGCGTGACCGTGATCGAAAACGCCGCGCGCGAGCCGGAGGTTGTGGATCTGGCCAAGTGCCTGAACAAAATGGGCGCCAGAATTACCGGGGCCGGCACCGATATCATCACCATCGAAGGGGTGACCGAGCTGCATGGCGCTACTTACCCGATCATGCCTGACCGTATTGAGACCGGCACCTATCTGGTGGCAGCGGCGATCACCGCCGGTCGCGTTAAAGTAAAAAATACGCAGCCGGACATGTTGGACGCGGTACTGGCGAAGCTGCGGGAAGCGGGTGCCGAGATCGAAACCGGGGACAACTGGATCACCTTGGATATGAAAGGACAGAAGCCGCGGGCGGTGTCACTGCGTACGGCGCCTTTTCCCGCTTTTCCCACCGACATGCAAGCGCAATTTACGGCGCTGAATGCCGTGGCCCAGGGCACCGGCACCATTACGGAAACCGTTTTTGAAAATCGTTTTATGCATGTGCTTGAGTTACAGCGCATGGGGGCGGATATTCGTCTCGAAGGCAATACGGCGTTTTGCACCGGAGTGTCCAGCCTCACCGGCGCGCCCGTGATGGCGACTGATCTGCGGGCTTCCGCCAGTCTGGTATTGGCCGGCTTGGCGGCGGAGGGCGATACGCATATCGAACGGATCTATCATATCGACCGAGGCTACGAATGTATCGAAGAGAAGCTGGCGCTGTTGGGGGCGCAAATCCGCCGTGTGGCCGCTTGATGGTCCCGTTTGAAGCGTTATTCTCCTTGCCGGTTTGTCGCCGCCAGAATGGCTGACCGGTTCTGTGCCGTGCCGTGTGCATCGGCTGTGTTGCGCAGGCTTTATGCGTGGGAGCATGGTCAGCCGAAACGTCGGGTATTTGAGCACCAGTAATTTTTTTGGAGCGCCGCCGCGCCGCACCGGACCGGTCACATGCTCGAGATAGCGGATGCCATACGCCACGGCCCCGCCAACCACGATATCCACGGCCCTCGTTTGCTGCTGGAGTTGCCGGGTGTTGCAGCGCAGATCGTAGCCTTCCTGGTAACCCCGTCTTACGTGCGTTTTTGTCAGGAGTGCAGTCTCAATTAGCTTCCCACGCCTCTCCTGCGGTAAACTTGAGCCCTTTTAGCGTAGCCTCACGACATGAATTCAAAACTGACTATTGCCTTATCTAAAGGAAGGATATACAAGGATACGGTACCGCTGCTTGGCGCCGTGGGGATTGAGTGCCTGGATGATCCGGAAACCAGTCGCAAACTGATTCTGGATACCAATCATGAGCATATCAAGATCGTGATCATACGCGCCGCCGATGTGCCCACGTATGTGCAATATGGTGCCGCGGACCTGGGCGTAGCCGGCAAGGATGTGTTGATGGAACACGGCGGCCAGGATCTTTATGAACCGCTGGATCTGCGCATCGCGCGCTGCAAGCTAATGGTGGCCGGACCGTGCAATCTACCTCCGGATATCCTTGAGAAAGCGCCCGGTAAGCGCTTGCGCATCGCCACCAAGTATACCAATAGCACGCGTGATTATTTTGCCCGCCGCGGCATTCAGGTGGAAATCATCAAGTTATACGGTTCCATGGAGCTGGCTCCTCTGGTGCAGTTGTCGGATTTGATCGTGGACGTGGTGGACACCGGCAACACGCTCAAAGCCAACGGCCTGGAACCCATCGCACACATGGCGGATATCAGCTCCCGTCTGGTGGTCAACAAGGCGTCCATGAAAATGAAGCATCGATTGGTCCAGGATTTTCTGACGCGTATGGAGCAGGCAGTGGGAGTACAAGTATGAGCGCATTGACCATTAAACGATTGCAAAGCACGGCACCGGATTTTCAACAGACACTGGCGGCCTTGCTGGCCTGGGAAAGCGTATCCAATCCAACGGTACAGCAAACGGTGCGCGATATTCTGGTTCAGGTACGGTCCCGTGGTGACGCCGCGGTGCTGGAGTTTACCAACCGTTTCGATCGCCTGACCCTGACCGCTCCGGCGCAAATGGAAATTCCCCTGGCCCGCCTGCAGCAAGCCTATACAGAATTGCCGGGCGCGCAGGTACAGGCTCTGGAAACCGCCGCCGATCGCGTGCGCCGCTATCATGAACGCCAGAAACAGGAATCGTGGACCTATACCGAAGCCGACGGCACTTTATTGGGTCAGCAAATCACACCTCTGGATCGGGTAGGACTGTATGTGCCCGGTGGTAAAGCGGCCTACCCCTCGTCCGTGCTCATGAACGCGCTGCCCGCCAAAGTGGCTGGCGTGCAGGAGCTGATCATGGTCGTGCCTACGCCTGACGGTGCCATCAACGAGCTGGTGTTTGCCGCGGCGCATATTTGTGGTGTGGACCGGGTATTTGCCATCGGTGGCGCTCAGGCCGTGGCCGCCCTCGCCTACGGCACGGCGTTGATTCCCCAGGTGGATAAGATCGTCGGTCCCGGAAATATCTACGTGGCCACAGCCAAACGCGAAGTCTACGGCACCGTCGGTATCGACATGATCGCCGGACCGTCGGAAATTCTGGTGGTGTGTGACGGTACCACCGATCCGGATTGGGTCGCCATGGATCTGTTTTCCCAGGCGGAACACGATGAGGATGCGCAGTCGATCATTATCTGTCCTGATGCCGCTTACCTCGATCGGATCGCGGCGGCCCTTGAGCGCTTGCTGCCGACCATGGAGCGCCAGGCGATTATTCGCACGTCGTTGCAAGACCGCGGCGCGTTGATTCAGGTGCGCGATCTGGATGAGGCGGTACAAGTCGCCAACTTTATCGCGCCGGAACACCTTGAGTTATCTCTGGTGGACCCCCAGGCGTGGGTACACAAGATCCGCCATGCCGGCGCTATTTTCATGGGGCCGCATACCAGCGAGGCATTGGGCGACTACTGTGCCGGACCCAATCATGTACTGCCGACCTCGCGCACCGCCCGTTTCAGTTCACCCCTGGGGGTTTATGATTTTCAGAAGCGTTCCAGTCTGATCATGTGTTCCGCAGAAGGTGCCTCGGTACTGGGCAAGACCGCCTCGGTGCTGGCGCGGGGCGAGGGTTTTACCGCCCATGCACGGTCCGCGGAATATCGGATCAAACCCTGAGTCGCGCCCATGACCGCACAACCGAAGAACCCCCTGGAATGGGTACGCGAGGATATCCGGGCGCTGGCTGCCTACCATGTCCCGCCCGCCCAGGGCATGATCAAATTGGACGCCATGGAAAATCCCTACACCTGGCCTGACGCCATGCGAAGCGCCTGGCTGGAACGCCTGGAGCAGGTGGCACTGAACCGCTATCCCGATCCCCAGGCAGCCGAGTTACAGCAGCAATTGCGCCGCACCCTCGGTGTGCCCGCGGATGCCGCGTTGATTCTGGGCAATGGGTCCGATGAGTTAATACAAATACTGGCCATGGCTCTGGCGTTGCCGGGGCGTACCCTGCTGGCGCCGGAACCCACGTTCGTCATGTACCGGATGATTGCCACCTACACCGGCATGGCCTATCGGGCGGTTCCCTTGCGTGCCGATTTCACGCTGGATCTGGATACCATGCTGGCCGCGATTGCGTATGCCCGGCCTGCCTTGGTGTTTCTGGCGTACCCTAACAATCCCACGGGCAATTTGTTCCTGCGGGAGCAGGTGGAAGCAATCATTCAAGCGACGCCGGGTATCGTGGTTGTCGATGAGGCCTACCACGCCTTTGCCGGGCGGTCTTTTCTGGATCAGGTGGGCCATTATCCCAATCTGGTGGTGATGCGTACCTTGTCGAAAATCGGCTTGGCGGGTTTGCGCCTGGGGCTGCTGGTCGGTCCACAGGAGCTGGTGGCGCAGTTGGAGAAGGTCCGGTTGCCGTACAACGTCAATGTGTTAACGCAGGTATCCGCGACTTTTGCCCTGGAACACTACGGGGTGCTGCTTGCGCAAGCCGCGCGCATTATGGAGGAGCGCAGCCGCATGTCCACCGCGTTGCAGCGGATGGCCGGCGTGAAGGCCAGCGACAGCGCGGCCAATTTCATATTGTTCAGGGTGTCTCCGGGCGGTGCGAATCAAGTGCACCAGGGTCTGCTCGACGCCGGCGTATTGATCAAGAATCTGCATGGCGCCGGTGGCCTGTTGACGGATTGTCTCCGCGTGACCGTGGGCGCGCCGGCGGAGAATGATCAATTTCTCGCCGCCCTGGAAAAAATGGTATAAATAGCCTTCAATATGCTCACTTTGGGGAGATCACCATGAGCGGACGTAAAGCCAGTGTGCGCCGCGATACACTGGAAACCCGGATCAGCGTAGAGCTGGATCTGGATGGCGGCGGCAAGACCGAATTCAGCACCGGTGTGCCCTTTCTGGAGCACATGCTGGACCAGATCGCGCGCCATGGTCTGATCGATCTCGTGGTGCACGCCAAGGGTGATAATCACATCGACGATCATCACACCGTGGAAGATATCGGCATTACCCTGGGCCAGGCCATGCACCAGGCGCTGGGCGACAAGAAGGGCATCCGCCGCTATGGTCATGCCTATGTGCCGCTGGATGAGGCCTTGTCCCGGGTGGTCATCGACTTTTCCGGGCGGCCGGGCCTGAGCTATCACGTGACTTATCCCCGGGCGCGCATCGGTGCCTTTGATGTGGATCTGTTGCAGGAATTTTTCCAGGGCTTCGTCAACCATGCCCAGGCCACGGTGCACATCGATAACCTGCGGGGTGGCAATGCGCACCATATCGCCGAAACAATTTTCAAGGCCTTTGGCCGTGCCTTGCGCATGGCGGCGGAGGCGGATCCGCGCATGGCGGGGGTGATGCCCTCGACCAAAGGCAGTTTGTAACCCGGGGCGTGCATGAACAAGGTAGCAGTGATCGATTATGGCATGGGCAATCTGCATTCCGTGGCCAAGGCATTGGAGCATTGTGGGGAGGCGGCGGAGGTTATCGTAACCAGCGATGGTGATTTGATCCGGAGCGCCGACCGTGTCGTGTTTCCCGGTGTCGGCGCGATTCGCGATTGCATCCAGGGTCTCAAGGACCTGGGACTGGACGAGGTTATACGCGAAGTGGCACGGTCTAAACCCCTGTTGGCGGTGTGTGTCGGTATGCAGGCGTTGATGGACCACAGTGTCGAAAATCAGGGAGTAGACTGTCTCGGTATACTGCCGGGCCGAGTAGCGAGCTTCCAGGAGACGTTCCGGCAGGCCGCCGTTCACGAGCATCTGAAAGTGCCGCACATGGGGTGGAACCAGGTCCACCAGACCGTGGCCCACCCTCTGTGGCACGGCATCAGGGATCACAGTCGGTATTACTTTGTGCATAGTTATTACGTGCAGCCGACGCAACAGCAGCAGGTGATGGCTGTTTGCGACTATGGTGTACCGTTTGCCGCCGCCGTAGGTCGGGATAATGTTTTCGCCGTGCAGTTTCACCCGGAAAAGAGTCAGCACGACGGTTTGACTTTGTATGCGAATTTTCTGCGCTGGAATGGCGCGGCCCTTTAGAACGAGATCGTAAATAGATGTTGGTAATTCCTGCAATTGATTTGAAAGATGGCAAGTGCGTACGCTTGCGCCAGGGGCGCATGGAAGACGACACGGTGTATTCCGATGATCCGGTGGCCATGGCGCGTCATTGGGTGGATCAGGGGGCGCGCCGTTTGCATCTGGTGGACTTGAATGGTGCCTTCGCCGGTGAGCCGGTGAATCACGGTATCATCGAAGCCATCGCCCGGGAATGTGCCGGGGTACCGCTACAGATCGGTGGCGGCATACGCACCGTGGAAACGGTGCAGGCCTATCTGGATGTCGGCGTGCAATACGTAATCATCGGCAGCAAGGCGGTCAGCGACCCGGATTTTGTGGTGGCGTTATGCGATCGCCATCGCGGCCACGTGATTGTGGGACTGGATGCCAAAGACGGTAAGGTCGCGGTCCACGGCTGGGCGGACGTGTCCGGCCATGATGTCGTGGATCTGGCCCGGGGTTTTGAGCACGTAGGTGTGGAAGCTATCGTCTATACAGATATCAGCCGTGACGGCATGCTCAGTGGCGTCAATGTCGAGGCCACCGCCCGGCTTGCCGAGGCGGTGACGATACCGGTCATCGCATCCGGTGGTGTGCACACCAGTGAGGATATTCGCGCACTGTGTCAGGTGGCGACGACGGGCATTGTCGGGGCTATTACCGGCAAAGCGATATACGAGGGCACGTTAAATTTGGCCGAGGCCCAGCGTTTGGCGGATGCTCTGATGGGGGCGCAATAGTCATGGGTCTGGCGAAACGCATCATTCCCTGTCTGGACGTGGACAACGGCCGCGTGGTCAAGGGCGTGCAGTTCGTCAATATCCGCGATGCCGGCGATCCGGTGGAGATCGCGCGTCGCTATGATGATCAAGGCGCCGATGAATTGGTATTTTTAGACATCACCGCCAGTTCCGATAACCGTGAAACCATGGTGCATGTGGTGGAACAGGTGGCGGGAGAAGTGTTCATCCCGCTGACCGTGGGCGGCGGTATCCGTAAATTGGAAGATATCCGGCGCATGCTCAATGCCGGTGCCGACAAGGTAGGTATCAATACTGCCGCGGTGCATAATCCGGAATTCGTGCGCGAAGCCGCGGAGCGTTTTGGCAGTCAGTGCATTGTGGTGGCGATCGACGCCAAACAGGTAGCGGACGGTAAATGGGAAATTTTTACCCACGGTGGTCGCAAACCCACTGGTTTGGATGCCATCGACTGGGCGCGCAAAATGGTATCTTATGGTGCCGGTGAGATTCTGCTGACCAGCATGGATCGGGATGGCACCAGGAACGGGTTCGACAACCGCTTGAATCGCGCCATGAGCGATGCCGTGGATGTGCCCTTGATCGCCTCCGGTGGCGTCGGCAACCTGGATCATCTGGTGGCGGGCATTACCGAGGGTCGCGCCGATGCAGTGCTGGCGGCGAGTATTTTCCATTTCGGGGAATACACGGTGCGTCAGGCCAAGGAGCATATGGCGGCGGCGGGAATTGAGATGCGGTTGTAACCACTGGCGCGCGCTGGTGGGTGGGTGTGATCCACCGGGTCTGTAGGGTGCGTATTACGCACCGGCTTTGGTTGTTGGACCGAAGGGTATTTTACTAAATAAGATAACCGGTGCGTAATACGCACCCTGCACACCATGTAGAATTGGTGTCGAGGATTTCCCGCCAGCTCTCCGTATCGGTGGGGGTGCCGTTGCCAGGAACACCGTGCACTCATCCCCAGGGGCTCGCAAGCTCCATTTCTGGCCCTTTGAGGTCCTGATCGTCTGGTGGGCACTGAGCGGTGCGTAATACGCACCCTACGCAGACGGGAAATGCTGGAGCACAAATATGCCTTCGCCTCTCGGCCAAAAACGGGTTGAAATTGAGGTATATGACGCCGCGATCCTGAATATAGGGCGCGAATTACGCACCATGATTTTTGAGTGAAACGAAGCATTGGATAAATGATGACGGACAACAGCCCACCCTGGCTCGACCAGATCGCCTGGACCGACGACGGCCTGGTGCCGGCGATCGCCCAGGATGCGGCGACCGGTGAAGTGTTGATGTTAGCCTGGATGAACCGTGAATCTCTGGCACTAACAGTGCGGGAACAAAAGGCGATATACTGGTCGCGCTCCCGGGGGCGTTTGTGGCGCAAAGGCGAGGAGTCCGGCCATGAGCAGGTGCTCAAGGACTTGCGCCTGGACTGCGACAACGACGTGGTGCTGCTCAAGGTGGAACAGAAAGGCGGTATCGCCTGCCACACCGGCCGGCGCAGTTGTTTCTATCAAAAGTTGCGGAATGATGCCTGGCAAGCGGTGGAGCCGGTATTAAAAGACCCGAAAGCCATTTATCGTAAGGGTTAGCTCATGTCCGAGGTGTTGACAGCGTTAAGCAAGGTACTGGAGGAGCGCAAGCAGGCGGCGCCGGACAGTTCCTATGTGGCATCCCTGTATCACAAGGGCTTGGACCAGATTCTGAAGAAAATCGGCGAGGAAGCCGCGGAAACCATCATCGCCGCCAAGGGGGGCGATAAGAGTCAGATTATTTATGAGACCGCGGATCTGTGGTTTCACACCATGGTGTTGTTGAGTCACCAGGGTTTGTCCGTCGATGACGTGCTGGCCGAATTGCGGCGGCGTTTCGGGTTATCGGGCATCGAGGAAAAGGCGTCACGCCAGGATCAGGGTTAGCCTATGAGCGACTGTATTTTCTGCAAAATCATTGCCGGTGAAATACCATCGCAACGGGTTTATGAGGACGACCGCATGATCGCCTTCAAGGACATCAACCCCAAGGCGCAGGTGCACCTGCTGGTGATACCGCGCCTGCATGTGACCGGTCTGGATGCGCTGACCGCGCAGCACAAGGACTTGATTGCGCATATGATGTTGCAGTTGCCGCAAATAGCCGGCAGCCAGGGCATCAAAGATTTTCGCACCATTATCAATAACGGCGCCGGTGCGGGGCAGGAAGTGTTTCATTTGCACATCCATGTCATGGGCGGCAAGCAATTGCCCGGATTTTAAATTTTAACTTGTTATTTTTGGAGAGACTTTATGGGCATCAGTATTTGGCAATTGCTCATCATTTTGGTGATCGTTGTTCTGCTTTTCGGCACCAAACGGTTGCGCAATATGGGCGGCGATCTTGGCAGCGCCCTGAAAAACTTCCGTTCCGCCATGAAAGAAGGTGGTGACGGCGCTGAAGAAGGTGCGGACGGCAAGCCACCTGAAAAACTCGGCAAACAGGAAGAGCGCGTTGTCAGTGGCGAGGTGAACGCGAAGGAAAAAGATAAGGCATAAGCCCGTTTATGATTTTGCCTCGCGGCGCTGGTAGCGCTGCTGTCGGTACATTCTGTCGGGAGTGAGCTATGTTCGATATAGGTTTCTGGGAGCTGGTGGTGATCGGAGTGGTCGCGTTGCTGGTGATCGGTCCGAATCGTTTGCCGGAGGTGGCGCGCACCGCCGGTGTCTATGTGGGTAAAGTGCGGCGCTTTATTACCGCTGTGCAGCGTGATATTAATAACGAAATCAGCAAGACCGAGGAGTTGTCGCGGTTACTGGATGAGCAGAAAAAGCTGGTGGAACGTCATGAGATCCTCGAAGAGCTGAGCCAGACGATACCGGTAACCGGCAAGGCGCCCGCTGCGCGGGATGCCGCCACCCCCGCGATCACCAAAGACACACCTGCCGAAGAATCCAAAACCGATGGCAAGTAAAAAAAAGCAAGCGTCAAGCCAGGCTGAATTGGAACAACCCTTTGTGTCCCATCTCATCGAGTTGCGTGATCGTCTGTTACGCGCGGTGATGGCGATTGCGTTGGTGTTTCTGTGTCTGTTTCCGTTTGCCAACGATCTTTATACCTTTCTGGCCGCGCCGTTGCTGCGTCATATGCCGGCCAATACCTCCATGATCGCCACGGAAGTCGCCTCGCCTTTCTTGACGCCGTTCAAGTTGACACTGGTGCTTGCGATCTTTGCCGCCGCTCCGGTGTTGCTGTATCAGGCCTGGGGGTTTATCGCGCCGGGGCTGTATCGGCGGGAGCGGGTGTTGGTGTTTCCGTTGCTGGTGTCCAGCACCCTGTTGTTTTACCTGGGTATGGCATTCGCTTACTACGTGGTATTTCCGCTGGTGTTCGGATTTTTCACCAGCGCCGCACCGGAAGGCGTGGCGGTGATGACGGATATTGCCCGCTATCTGGATTTCGTGCTGAAAATGTTTTTTGCTTTCGGTTTGGCGTTTGAGGTGCCGATTGCCACGATCCTGCTGGTGTGGGTAGGTTTTACCACGCCCGCGCAACTTGCGGAAAAGCGGCCCTACATTATCGTTGGCGTATTCGTCATCGGTATGTTGCTTACGCCGCCGGATGTGATTTCGCAAACCCTGTTGGCGGTGCCGATGTGGTTGTTGTTCGAGGCGGGTTTGTTGTTCTCCCGATTGCTGATGAGGTATCGTCAGGAACATGCGCACGATCCGGAGGATGCGGCGGCCGATGGAGCAGGCTTGAAGGATGGCCTGGAAACCATAAATGTGGCGGCCGGCGCGCAACCCGCCGGCGATAACAAATACGCCTGGGAAGACGAGCTGCATGACGGTGAAGATTATCGCCCGCTGACGCAGGCGGAAATGGACGCGGAACTGGACCGTATCGAGGCGGAGGATGCCGGGGAAAAGAAGGATGGGTGATGTGCGCGGCGCGACCGTCGGCATACTGCTGTTGTGGGCGGCGGTAGTCACGCCACCCGCGGTTGCCGATGTTGGCGCGTCCCCTGACTCGTCAGGTCATCTTTCACCCTATCTGGAGATGCATGCCAAGGACCCGGTGCGCTGGCGCTCCTGGAGCAAGGATGTGCTGGCGCAGGCGCAACAGCAGCAGCGCCTGATTTTCATATCCGCCGGGTATTTTTCCTGCTACTGGTGCCACGTCATGCAACGGGAAAGTTTTCAGGACCCGGAAGTGGCCCGGGTGCTTAACGACGGCTATATTCCGGTGGTGGTGGATCGGGAGCTTGACCCGGCGCTGGACAAACAGTTGCTGGAATTCGTGGAAAAATACCGAGGCGTGGGCGGCTGGCCGCTCAATGTGATTCTAACCCCGGAAGGCTATCCGCTGATCGGCGGTGTCTATTTCCCACGCCAGCAATTTCATGCGGTGCTGGTGCAAATGCAATCGCGCTGGCAGGAGGATCCCGAAGCATTACGTAAATTGGCGCGGGAAGCGGCGCAGCCGCCACGCACATTGACCAGCATGCAACCCGCGCCATTGAATGCCCAGGGAGTGGCGCAATTGCAGCAATTGCTGGTGCGAAGCGCGTTGCAGTTCGCGGATGATATGAGCGGCGGGTTTGGCGAGCAGAATAAATTTCCCATGGTGCCCCAACTCGACGCGCTGCTGTCCCACATCGCGCAACAGCCTGATCAACAACTGGGCGACTTTCTACGCCTGACGCTGGATCAAATGGCGAACCGTGGCTTGCGCGACCACCTGGCGGGAGGATTTTTTCGGTATGCCACGGAGCCTACCTGGTCCGCACCACATTTTGAAAAAATGCTGTATGACAACGCCTTGTTGGCCGGTCTGTACCTGCGTGCCGGGACCGTGTTCAAGCGCGCCGATTACACGGCGATTGGTCGTGATACCCTGGATTTTATCCTGCGCCATATGGCGGCGAAGGGTGGCGGTTTTTACGGCGCCTTTTCGGCGGTCAATGATAAGGGCGAGGAAGGCGGCTATTATCTCTGGTCGGAACAGGAGCTGACCGGTCTGTTGGGCGCGGATACGGCCTTGGTGCGAGCTGCATGGCGCATGCAGGCGCCGGTGGTGGAACACGGTTTTCTGCCGTTCGCGTCCCGTCCCGTTGCGGACCTGGCCCGGGAGTTCAAGATTTCGCCGCAGGAAGTGCAAAGCCGCCTGGCCGCCGCGCGGGTTGCCTTGTTGCGGGAGCGCGGCAAACGTTCGTTACCCGTGGATGACAAGGTGCTGGCGTCCTGGAACGCGCTGCTGCTGCTGGCGCTGACCCAGGCAGTTGTCAGTGGCGAGGTGAGCTATCGGGATGATGCCCGCGCCCTGCGTGACTTTATTGTCGCCAGGTATGTGTCAAATAATGCGGTATCGCGCTTGCGTACCGATGATGGTGTCACGGTGCCGGGGGCGCTAGAGGATTACGCCTATGTGGCCAGCGCCTTGCTGGCCTACTCGGGTATCGCAGAGCACGCCGCGCCCGATCGCAATCTCGCCATGCGTGTTATACATATGGCCTGGGAGCGGTTTCATATGGACTCCGGTTGGCGCTTGACGGACGCGGTATTGTTGCCTTCCGCGCTCGGGCGCGCGATGGTGGCGGACGATGTCTTGCCTTCGGCGTCGGGACTGTTGCTGGCGGCCAGTCTGAAGGTGGCGGTGGCGGATCGCGACGCGAAATTACAAAAGCTGGCGCAGTCCGCCTTGGTTGCGGATCGTAAAACGCTGTGGGTGGATCCATTTACCTATGCCGGGTACGTGGACCTGTTGCGTATCTGGCAAGGCGAATTGGCCGTATCTCCGTGATGCCCGGTGCGGGCGCCACGATCGGGCGATGCTGCGGCGACAAAACTGCGGCGCATCGGCACGTGAATTTCTTATCCAGAACGGCATGCCATGGGGCCTAAGTTTTCAGTTGTCGCCACGCGCTACCTGCCTTGGTGCTTTTTTGGCCTGGTGTTCCTGTTCTATACCTACCCCATGGGCCTGAGTGACTTCTGGTGGCATATGAATACCGGCCGCTGGATCTGGGAACACCAAACAATTCCCTCCGTGGATTCGTTTACCTACACCTATGCCAGGGACGACGACATCCGGCGCGTGGTCATTACCCGTGCCTACTATCTGGGGCAGTTAAGTTACTATTTTCTCTATACCTGGTTCGGTATCTGGGGGTTATTGCTGTACAAAGCGGCGTTGTTGACGACACCGTTGTGGTTGTTGTGGCGCTTTCTGTGCAGTAAAGGCGTCGAGTGGCGTGTGGCGCTGATGTTGCTGGCGCCATTGCCGTTTCTGCTTTATCGGTTTGATGAGTTGCGACCGCACATTTTTTCCTTCATAGCGGTGATGTTGGTGTTGATGCAGTTGGAGGCAATGGTATCACGCCTGCGGCGCGGTATGCTTTTAGGACCTTACCTCTGGCTGCTTCCGCTCACCATGCTTGTTTGGGCGAACCTGCATCGAGGTTTCGTCGTCGCTTGGGTGTTGTTGGCTGTGTATGTCCTGTCGGAAGTCGTCGCTTATATGCGCGCTAAACACTCCTATGATCGCCGTCAGGTTTATCTGTTTGGGGCGGTATTGGCGCTGTCGATCGCGTCCTCATTGTTGAACCCGAACGGCCCCGACGCGTTACTGGCGAATTTCGCCGAACTTGGCGGGCCTTTTATCGACGTAATCGACGAGTATTTTCCGCTATACAAGTATGCGCAAGTTTATGACGCGGGCTTCATTTTCTACGGGGCTGTGGTTCTGGTGCTGGGAATGGGAGCGCTGATGGTGCGCCATTGGCGCCAGGTAACATGGTCCCAGGCCCTGCTGTTCCTGGGATTCGCCTATGAAGGATTCGCAACCTTCCGCTTCAGCTACTTTCAGGCGATACTGCTGCCGGCGCTGGCGGCACCGCTGTTGGCGCCATTATCCCAGGCATTGGCGCAACGCCGTCAGGCTGCGCTCTGGGGCGGCGTACTGTTGAGTCTGTTGGTGCTGGCTTACGGGGTCGGCATTCGATCCGCTCTGTGGTATGGTCCGCTGGAGCGCGCGTATTTTCCGGAGCAAGCCGCTGCCTTCATACGTGAGCACCATTTACCAGGCCGGTTGTTCAATGCTTTTGAGTTTGGCGGTTATTTAGGTTGGGAGCTTTACCCCGAGTATCCGGTGTTCATCGATCAGCGCAATCTGGATTACGCGGTTTATCAGCAATACGGCGACGCGTGGCGCGGGCACTATCAGAACATCTTCGCCAAGTACGGCATTAACAGCGTCGTGTTTTACGGGCGGCAACCGGTATTGAATCGTCCGCCGCCGTTGATCAGCGCGCTGTTGCGAGATGTTGATTGGGTGCCGGTGTTTGCCGACCGGCGCGCGGTTATTTTCGTGCGCACGACCCTGGTCGGTACGGTGCCGGTGCTTGATCGCGTCAAGGTGCGCGATTATTTACAGCAACCGTGAGTGTTTTAGGAAACCAATCGGTGCAAGCTCATCATGTTTAAGTCCGTGCTTCAATTGCTTCGGCCCCGTCAATGGATTAAGAACGCGTTCGTGATGGCCCCGCTGGTGTTTTCCGGAGCCTTCGTGCAAGTGACGGCGGTATATCAGGCGCTAGCCGCCAGCGTGCTATTCTGCCTGGTGGCGTCAGCGGTTTATATCGTCAATGATATCCACGATGTCGCGCAAGACCGGTTGCATCCGGAAAAGGTCCGGCGGCGTCCTTTGGCCAGTGGCGCGATCACGCCCGGCGCGGCAATGCTGGTGTGCGCATCGCTGTTGAGCGCGGCGACGATTGGCGGTTTGCTGATGAGCCGGCAATTGCTTTGGGTGTTAGTGGCCTATTTTACCTTGATGCTGGCTTATACTTTTTATCTGAAGCTTCAGCCGGTGCTGGATATTTTTACCATCGCCATCGGCTTTGTGTTGCGCATTTATGCCGGCGCCGTGGCGATCGATGTGCGAGTTTCGGCCTGGATGTTCGTAACCACCTTGGCATTGGCGCTTTACCTGGCGGCGATCAAACGGCGCCAGGAGCTGCGTTATGGCAATGTTACACGCAAGGTCTTGGAGCATTATAGCGAAAGCCTGGTGCAACGCTTTGCGGAAATGGCCGGTACCGGGGCGCTGGTGTTTTATAGCTTGTATGTGGTGAGCGAGCGACCGGTATTGATAGCCACGGTGCCGGTAGTGCTGTACGGATTGTTTCGCTATTGGTATGTGGTTGAAATGCATGATGCTGGTGAGTCGCCTGCCGATGCCTTGCTCAAGGATTGGCAATTGTCCGCGGTCGTGGTGCTGTGGGTGGTAATGGCAATGTACGCTTTAGGTACGGCAGGGATACCCTAGTTGCCAGGCGGCGCCGGATCCAAGAATGGGGTAACATAAGCTTAATTGGCATCTGGCAATGCAGGGCTTCGATGGTCCGGCGGGAGGATTGAAATGGTCAACAATAGATTGATAACCGGTGTCCTGGTTGCAGGATTGCTGCTGACCGTCAGTGTTCGGGGTGTGGCGGACGATGGTGTTCAGGGTTTGAACCAGAAGGAATATGGCGCGCAATTTCCGTTGCAGGACAGCAGTTCCCGCTATTGGAACGATGTGCGCGCCTGTCTGGGCAATTGGGGTGATCATCCCTTTACCAACACTAAAGAGCTGCGTTTTCGTGTCATCGACCCGGACGTAAAGATCTTCGGCCTCGGCGGCAATGTCGTGGACACGGTGCAAACGCGTTTGCCGCAATTGATCTATATTCGGCCGGCAGTAAGCGTTATGTCCAAGGCCACGTACGAATTAATGAATGAGAACGGCTGGTATTGCTTCAAGGCCAAGGTCAATGTGATGAGCAAATCCGTGATTAAAGCGGCGTGTGGCGCTCATATCGTTACCACCAAGGGCAAGACCACCGTTCTGGGCAAGGGCGAAGACGATAAAAAAGGCACCACCGTCATGGGGAAGTCCGTGATCGAGCGGCACTGCCCGGAAGATCGCTCCACGCCGCCGCCGCAAAAACAGGTTGATTAATGCGGCAGAGTATTGGGCGCCGGCCGTTGCGTGACTTTTGCGGATAGCGTTTCCTGATTGCCATTACGCAGGATATCGATAGCCACTTTGGTATCCGGTTCAGTCTGGGAAATTATCTGCAATACCTGCTGGCTGTCGCGGATCGGCTTGCCGGCGATCGTGGTGATGATGTCGCCGGGCCTAATACCGGCCTGGTCCGCCGGGCCGTTGCGCAACACCCCGGCGACGATCACGCCCTTGGTGTCATTAAGGCCGAAGGATTCCGCCAGTTGTGCCGAGATATCCTGAGGTTCTATGCCCAGCCAGCCTCTGACCACATGGCCGAATTGCAGTATTTGTTTCAGGGCCAGTTTGGCGATATCGACCGGTATGGCGAAACCGATCCCTTGTGATCCTCCGGAACGGGAAAATATCGCGGTGTTGATGCCCACGAGATTGCCGCGCGCGTCAATCAGCGCGCCACCGGAATTGCCGGGATTGATGGCGGCATCGGTCTGAATGAAATCCTCAAAGGTGTTGATGCCCAAGTGGCTGCGCCCGGTGGCGCTGACGATGCCCAGCGTTACGGTTTGACCAACGCCGAAAGGGTTGCCAACCGCCAAAACCACGTCACCCACTCGCAAATCGTCCGACTGACCCAGATTGATGCTGGTGAGCTCCTCCAGGTTAATGCTCAACACCGCCAGGTCCGACTCCGGATCGGTGCCCACCACGGTAGCAGTGGCGGTGCGCCCGTCTTTGAGCCCGACGAGAATTTCATCGGCGCCGGTGATGACATGATTATTGGTGAGTAAATAACCGTTTTTACTGACGATGACACCGGAACCCAGACTATTTTCCATGCGCTTGTCTGGGATTTGTATATCGCCAAAGAAACGCCGAAACAGCGGATCATTGAACAGGGGGTTAATCTGCTGACTGACGACCTTCGAGGTGTATACGTTTACCACCGCAGGTGTGGCGGCTTCCACCGCCGATGCGTAGGACACTGGTCCTGAATCCGACGTCAGGGTTGAATCGGCGCGTGGCGGTGCCTCGTTAAAGACGATCGTCGGCCGGTTGTCGCCAACCATGCCCGGGAACAGTTTGATGATAATATAAGCGACCAACACCCCGATCAGGGTGTAAGTCAGGAAAAATTGTAACCAGCGTTTCTTAATCATAGCGTGTTGGTGGCTCTACGGGGGTAATTACCATGAACTTAGACGACCTGGTCAGTTATACCGACCAATTGCTGGATATTACCAGTTTCAGCGATTACTGTCCCAATGGCCTGCAGGTGGCCGGCCGACCGGAGGTCCGGCACATCGTTTCCGGCGTGACCGCCAGCGAAGCCCTGCTCAGGGCTGCCGTCAGCCGTCAAGCGGATATGGTGCTGGTGCATCATGGTTACTTCTGGAAAGGGGAAGATCCCCGGGTGGTTGGCATGAAACGCAAGCGTTTGGGCTTGTTGTTAGCCAATGACATTAATCTGGTGGCTTACCACTTACCCTTGGACGCACATCCCGAGCTCGGCAACAACGCACAACTGGCGCGGCGTCTGGGATTGCAAACCCACGGTACGTTCGGAAACGACGGTCCTCGGGATATCGGGCAGTACGGCACCCTGTCCGAACCCCTCGCCGGTGACAAATTCGCCCGGCGGTTAACAGCTGTGTTGGGGCGTGAGCCTCTGTATGTGCCGGGAAACAAACGATTGGTTAAGCGCGTGGCCTGGTGTACCGGTGGCGCACAAAGCTATATCGAGGCCGCGGCTCGTCTGGGGGTGGACGCTTATATAACCGGTGAAATTTCCGAGCATACGGTGCATGTGGCCCGGGAGTTGGAACTGAATTTTTACAGTGCCGGCCATCATGCCACGGAACGCTATGGGGTACAGGCCTTGGGGGATTATCTGGCGCAGCAGTTCGGTTTGCGGCACGAGTTCGTGGATATCGACAATCCCGCGTAGCCCTGAGGTGGCCCAGCACGACATGAGGACACTGGTGCGGGGACTGCCTGGGGAGGTTGGCGCGCCGCGCGCCTGACGAAAAAATGGCCGGCGGCGGGAGCGGTGCCGCCGGCCGACTGTGATCAGCCTTTAATGGCTTCCACTTCGAAAGTGAGCTCCATGTCATCACCGAGGGCGGGCAGACCGTATTTCACGCCGAAATCGGAACGTTTGATGGCGCCCTTGGCGTTAAAGCCACAGACTTCCTTGCCCTTCATTTGCGGCATGGGGTGCGGTGCGCATTTGGCGTGAGTAATTTCCAGGGTTACCGGTTTGGAAACGCCCATGATGGTCAGATCGCCTTCCACTTTGCCGGGCAGGTCGCCGTTAAAGCTTACTTTGGTGGATTTATAGGTGATCGTGGGAAATTCTGCGACGTTCAGAAAGTCCGGGGAGCGCAGGTGGTCGTCCCGTTTGCCAAAGCCCGTGCTCACAGATGCGGCATCGATGGTGATATTTACCGACGCACTCTTTTTGGCGGTATCCAGTTCCAACGTGCCTTCGGATTTATAAAAACTTCCGCGCATCGTGGAGAAGCCCAAATGCATAATAGTGAAGCTGGGGTAAGTATGGGCGGGGTCGATCTTGTAGGAGTCGGCCCAGGCACCGCTGATGGAACAGGTGGTCAGTACGGCAAATATTACAGTCTTCTTCATCTTTTTCTCCATGGGTGGGTAAGAAATCAGTAAGGTCCGGCAGGCTCCTCAATAATCAGCCATGCCGCGAAGATAGCGCTGCCGGTGATTACGCCGGCAGCCAGCATGTACAATGATGCTCGCTGCCAGTAGGGTAACTCCCTGACGCGGGGCAGGAAGCGAATCAAGGGCATCAACGCCAGCACCCCTGGCACCTGCCAGGGAAGTTGGGCGAACAGGATGCCGCCCATGCCCAATAATCCGCAGCTCAGCGCGGCGGCAAAACTGGTGACATTGCCGACGGGGTGCTCATGGTAGCGCAGCAACAGTAGCCACAGGGCTCCACCGCCGGCCGCCATGCCCGCCGCAAGTTGTCCCAACAATGCGGAAGCACCCAGTATGGCCGTGATGCTGGTACCTATCCCCAAGGCAACGGCGGTACTTGCCAGAGCGCCGCTATTGTGACGCATGGCATCCAGCGCCAACACCAGCCAGGCGATATAAACAACGCCGCCCGCACTGTAAAGCCAGAATATTATGCCTTCCTTATGGGCGAGTACCCGAAACGCCATCCAGAAAAATGCGCTCAGCGCGATGATCACTAACACCGTGCGGCGCACCACCGGGCGCAATGGGCTGGCGTCGATGACAGCCGCCGCGACGGTAGCAGCCATGACCGCCAGGATGATCTTGCGGGTGCCAGTCAGAGGCTCAATGGTAACGCCGTTGACCAGAAGCGCTGTGGTCATAAATCCCGTGACCAGGCTCAAGCCGGCCCACCGGGGCGCCCACCGATACAAAAGTAGCCCGCAGACCAGTCCGGTAATCAAGGGTGCGACTGCAGATTGCACCTCAGGCAAGTCGAGTAGCGAAACCATAGTATTGAATGCGATGGTGAGAAGTCGTAATTTTTAACATATTTTACGTTACAATTCTAAACATAACTTTTTGAGTATCCGATATTTATAAAGAGCACGGCGGCACAGCAGTCAATCCTGCCGAAGGTTAATATTTAAGTGGTTTATCTAAGCTGTCCCGGTACGAAGTTCCTTCGTGCCGGATGCTTGCAAAGGAGTTTAAGGCCATGAGTGATGCACCAGAAATTAAACAGGACAAAATGTACAAACTTTTGCGGGAAGGTAAGATTGCCGATTTCAATAAACGTAAAGCCGCGGGTGAAGCCTTCGATTTGACGCATTGTGACTTCCGCAGTCTGGATTTGCGGGGGTTGGACGCGAAGGGTGTCAACTTCAGCCATGCCTATTTTCGTCAAGCGGATCTGCGCGGTATCGATTTTTCTCAAAGTAACCTGGAAGGGGCCAGTCTCAACGGTTCTAAAATCTCAGGTTGTTACTTCCCCAAGGGGTTAAGGGCCGAGGAGATCGCCTTGTCTTTGACCCATGGAACGCGCCTGCGGTATTCAGCGTAATTGACGGGATAAAATGCTAACTAATTGTTTCATAATGGAAAGTAGTTAATGGCGTGGCGTGTTCGCTGGTCGTAAACACGGCAATTCACTTGCTGAAAAGTGATTTATGCCTTATTATCAGGCGCCTTTTTCGACATGGCCGGTCAGAAATCGGCCCGTACAAACGAGAGTCACTTGAGGTAATACAATGAAAGCGGAAATCCACCCTAATTATAAGGCCGTCAAAGTCACCTGCAGTTGTGGCAATAAATTTGATACGGCTTCCACCATGGGCAAGAGCGAAATGAGCATCGAAATCTGTTCCGCTTGTCACCCTTTCTACACGGGCAAACAGAAGATGATGGATACCGCAGGTCGGGTAGACAAGTTCCGTCAGAAGTATGGTTTGAAAAAATAATCACGTAAATGCCGCGGATTATAGGAAAGCAGGCGCCTCACAAAGGCGCCTTTTCTTTTGGGCATGCGACTGCCTTTCTCTGGTTGGTGGCGATCGCTACCGGTGCGCTGGCGGAGCCATGTCAAGCACCGGTCATCGAGGAAAGGGCACGCGTGGTCGCCGTGTTCGATGGCGACACGGTCAAGCTACAGGATGGCCGACGGGTGCGCTTTCTGGGTATCAATACTCCTGAAGTGGGCAAGAACAACAAGCCCGCTCAACCCTTTGCCGATACGGCTCGGCAACGCCTTACCCGTTTGATCAGCGCTGCACCTGAGGTCGGTTTGAGTTTCGGTCCGCAACGGGAAGACCATTATGGTCGCCTGCTTGCCTATGTTTTTGGTAAGGACGGTCTGGATTTGCAGCGTGTGCTGTTGCGTGAAGGGCTGGCGGCGGCAATTACCGTGCCGCCAAACGTGGCACATGCCGAGTGCTATCTTGAAGATGAGCGCAAGGCTCGCCAGGCGCGCCTGGGTATGTGGTCGGGGGGCGATTACTTGCCGGTGACGCCAACTTCCTTACCGGCCAACGCCGGCGGTTTTGTCTACCTTAAAGGTAAGATAGAGCGTGTGGGTAAGAGCCGGAAATCCGTCTGGCTTAATTTGAGTCAACGCGTTGCACTGCGGGTGGCGCGTGATGATATGGCATACTTTACCCACTACCGGCCGGAGCAATTGCAGGGCCGCACAGTGATCGCCCGGGGTTGGCTCAGTCGTTACAAAGATCAGCAGATCATCCGCGTACGGCACCCGGCATCCCTGGAGCTCCTGGATTGACCAACGACATCCATCACGTTAATAGATCAAGGTAAGCGAAATGTTCAAAGATTTAAAAGCAGAGGCCCTGCAGTATCATGCGCAACCCCGTCCGGGCAAGCTGGGTATTGAAGTCACCAAGCCCTGCGCCACCCAGCGTGACCTGGCCTTGGCGTACACGCCCGGCGTGGCCGCCCCGGTGCGCGAGATCGCCCAGGATGCGGAAGCTGCCTACCAATATACCGGCAAGGGCAATCTGGTGGCGGTGATCACCGACGGTACCGCGGTATTGGGGCTGGGCAACGTGGGGGCGCTGGCGGGTAAGCCGGTGATGGAAGGCAAGGGAGTGTTGTTCAAGCGCTTCGCGGATATCGATGTATTCGATATAGAAGTCAATGCGCCATCGCCCGCGGCGTTTATCGATACCGTGATCAACATCTCGCCTACTTTTGGCGGAATCAACCTGGAAGACATCGCCGCGCCCCATTGTTTCGAGATAGAGCAAGCGCTTATCGACAGGTTGGACATTCCGGTGTTTCACGATGACCAGCATGGCACCGCCATTATTATCAGCGCCGGATTGCTCAATGCGCTGGAAATTCAAGGCAAGAACATCGGACAGGTGCGCATAGTCTGCATCGGTGCTGGCGCCGCGGGTATTGCGTCGATGAAGTTGCTGGTGGAGCTCGGCGCCACCAAGGAAAATATCTTTCTGGTAGATCGCACGGGCGTGGTGCAATCGGAGCGCGGTGGATTGCCGGCATACAAGCAGGAATTCGCCCATGTCACGCCGGCGCGCACACTTGCCGATATTATGCGGGGGGCCGATGTCATGATCGGCGTCTCCGGTCCTGATCTGGTGGATGCGGCCATGGTGCGCAGCATGGCACCTAACGCGGTGATCTTCGCGTTGTCAAACCCGGATCCGGAAATAAATCCCGCTATCGTGGCGCAGGAAAGGGATGACGTGATCATGGCCACGGGGCGCTCCGATTATCCCAACCAGGTGAACAACGTTCTTGGTTTTCCCTTTATCTTTCGTGGTGCGTTGGATGTGCGGGCCCGCTGTATCAACAGTGAAATGAAAATTGCCGCAGTACGTGCGCTGGCGCAGTTGGCTCGAGAGCCGGTACCGCAACAAGTATTGGAAGCCTATGGTTTGCCTTCCATGAGTTTCGGCAAGGATTATATTATTCCCAAGCCGTTTGATCCCCGGCTCAAGGAGGCTATTTCCGGTGCCGTGGCGAAAGCGGCGATTGCTTCCGGTGTGGCGCGTAACATCTGAATTTGCTGTCGGACAGGATTATGAGGCTTGCGAATTTTGACTGTTGAGTTTTGTCGGTGTCGTCAACAGTGCCTCCGATGCCGGCGCCAGGGTGTCAGCTGCCGTTAGATAGCGGGTTTGCAGGGTGTCCGTTTCTTGCGCGATTTCGAGCATCAGGCGTTGTCCGAGATTGATGACGCAGTCGCGAACTTTCTGGAAATGCTTTGATGCCGAGGTTGAATGCAGTAGTAGAATATCCGGCGGACCACAGCGCTCCACCAGGAATTGCTCCAGGGTTTTTTGGTCGTGAGCAGTCGCTTTCGGATGGGGAGTGTCGGCGCAAAGTTGCAGAATATTTTCATAGTCGCTAATGCACGCGTCGAGGCAGCTGTTAATGATGCCGTCGTTGATCCTGGGGTCGTCGCCGGCCTTCAGATACAGCCGGTCCAGTGTCACGGCATGAGTGTGAAATAAATAGAGTGTATGGCTGATCTGTTCCAGGGTTTGCAAGGCGCGAATGATAATGTGCAGATGCAGTTTGCTGGTAGGGTCGGTGTCCAGTGCCGCCAATGCCAGAGTGATGCCCATGTGTACGGCTGCCGGCAGTTCCGTGGGTTCGAGTTGTGCGCAGATGCGTTGATGCTGCTGCAACTCTTCCTGCCATGTCCCGGCGTGCATGTCGTTAAGCAACCAGTGTTCATATAAATCGGGCAGGGTTTGTTCCAGCGCCCGAAGCTGCAATAGTGTTTGCTGGTAGGTGTTTGCTTCTTGCTGCTGGCGATTGATGGCTTTGTGCAGCTCCTGTTGTACCCGGTCACGATCGGTAATATCGATGTGCAATACCGCCGGTGCAATAACGCGCTGGTCATGCAGCATGCCGCACAGGTATTCGTTGAGGATGGTGCGTTCCCGGGTGTTGATCGGGGTGTGATGGTCGCTATGCATGGTCTCGGTCGGCGCATTAAAGGCCAAGCGGGTGTGCTCCTGGCATAGATCATCGATGTTAGGTACGAGGAAATATGCCGGCGCATCGATGCCGAAAAATCCCGGAATATTCAACTCGAAGGCGTAACTGATCCTTTCGCCAGGCGCCGGATAGCTGGCGATGGCGGAAATGTCTGTATTCGCCATCAGTAGCCGAATATTCATTTTTTCTTTTACGCTCAGTTGATCCGCCAATCTCACAATCGGTTTCACGATGTCTTTTGGTGGCTCCCCGTTGTCCAGTAGCGACATGATATTCAGCATCACCTTCCGGTGTGCGAGTTTCAGTTCGGAAATGCGTTCCATGGTGGTGTGAAACACGTAGGAGCCGGCCATGATGCTTTGATAAGAGTCCGCCAATTGCGCCATGCGATGGGTTAAGTGGCGTCCGATGAATACACTGATGCGTAGAAAGAATGCCGGAAGCTTGGTGCCGCCGCGCACGCACAATTCAGCCAGAGCGCAGATTCGGGCCAGATAAGCAGGCTGGCGGCGGCGTAGTTTTTTCAAGGCACGATCCCAGTGATCCGGCTGGTAGGCACAGGCATGAAACCAGCGGTTGATGAATTGCACGATGAAATGCAGCTTGATGGCGCGCTCATGACTGAAACCGCCGAGCATGTGCGCAACGACACCGGCTAATTGATTGGCGCTCAGGCCGGCAATCAAAGGCAGGCCCAGTCCCATGACCAGATCCGCATCCTGCAGGCTGCGGTAGCCGTGACGCGGGGCCAGGTATGCGTTGCAATCCATGGTAAGGCGCAGTTCCCTGGGAGGCGGTGCTTCCAGTTTGCGGGCGATTTCGTGAATGAACACTTTAAGGGTGGGAAGTTGTTCCAGGTCGATGGAATTGCCGGGTAATTGCTCAGGTACCGAACGAAACAAGGGTTTGATCAGGCAAATCACGCCCAGCAGCGCCAGAGGAATGGGCAGCGCGTAGAGGAAAAATGCCAGCGTCGGGGGAAGCGATGGCAGCCAGTCGATATTGTTGACGGCATGCCACAGAATGCCATACAGCGAACCCAGCACCACTCCACAATAGAGTATCGGAAGTGCCAGGCAGCTCAGGGCGACCAGATACATCAGCGGTAAATTTAGGCTCTGACTGCCGGGTTCCAGATCAACGATACCGTTAAGGGCGTGTCGAATGGCGTAAGCATCCAGGGCAATGGTGTTGGTATAGCTGCCGCTTGCCGGCGTTACCAGACACTGCGCACCTATGGCCTCCAGCGCGATCAGGTATTGTTGTGCCTGGAATACCGGGAGATTGGCCTTGAGTTTATGGTGACTGTTCTTGAGGAGTGTGCGGGCTTTGTCGTCGGAAATTTTCAGTACCCGAATGAGGCCCGCGACCACGGCTTCCCGATCAAACATCGGTCGCACGTGACCGGTGAGGATGACATCGTACCCCTGGTTGAGCATGTGATCTACAGATGAGTGGTTGTATGACTTCTTATCGGTACTTGTGTCGGGTTCTTTGGCTAATATCGCGAAATCATGGGCCTGATATCGAATATGGTTATCTTGACGCGTGATATCAGAGGCTGGGCTTGGGTAAACCTTGCGCCAGCCAGGCGTCACTGCCGCCTTCCAGATTGAAGATATTGGTGTAGCCCAGGCTCAATAAGGTGCGTGCCGCCCAGTTACCCATGTGGCCGCTTTTACAATAAAGGTAAATTGGAGACTGTTTGTTTGCAGGGAAGATATCGAGATGACTGCCGACGCGGTAAAACGGAATGTAGTGATCCGTGCCGGGAATGTGTTTCTGTTCAGGCGTGTGCACATCAATCAACAGAATGTCCGACTGCTGCATTACTTGATTCAAGGCCGCCGGTGTGATCATTTGCAGCTGATCCGGCCGCATGAAACCACAACCGGTGCCGGCAAGCGCCGGCACCAGGATCGCCAGCAAGCCGAAAACGACTTTCCCGGCGCGCCGCCGTGGGAGATTATTTGTGATAGGGTCGACTGAGTTCATGTACCGCAGCAATAAAAGCGCCGGCATGTTCAGGGTCGACATGCTGATGGATGCCGTGGCCAAGATTGAACACATGACCATTGCCTTGCCCGTAGTCGGCCAGGATGCTGGCGACTTCTTCCCGGATGCGTGTCGGAGATGCATAAAGCACCGACGGGTCCATGTTGCCTTGTAAGGCCACCTTGGCGCCCACCCGCTTACGGGCTTCGCCGATATTGATGGTCCAGTCCAGTCCGAGGCCATCGCAGCCGGTGGCCGCCATTGCCTCCAGCCAAGCGCCGCCGCCCTTGGTGAACAGAATCACGGGTACCTTACGGCCGTCCGCTTCCCGGGTCAGCCCCTGGACGATTTGCGCCATGTAATTGAGCGAGAATCGTTGGTAGTCGCGTGGCGTCAGGATGCCACCCCAGGTATCGAAGATCATCAGCGCCTGAGCGCCGGCGGCAACCTGGGCATTCAGGTAAGTGGTGACGGACTGCGCAACGACTGCCAGCAGCTTATGCATAACCGCCGGTGTGTCGTACATCATTTTCTTGATATTGGCATATTCCTTCGACGAGCCGCCTTCCACCATATAAGTGGCCAGTGTCCAGGGGCTGCCGGAAAAGCCGATCAGCGGAACGCGGCCGTTCAGTTCTCGGCGAATTACCCGTACCGCATCCATCACGTAGCGCAGTTCTTGCTCTGGGTCCGGCACGCCCAGACGCTCGACTTCCTGAGCGGTGCGTACGGGACGGGCGAATACCGGGCCTTCTCCCTCGTTAAAAGATAAACCCAGGCCCATGGCATCCGGTATCGTCAGAATGTCTGAAAACAGGATTGCGGCATCCAGAGGGTAGCGATCCAGAGGCTGCAGTGTAACTTCGCAGGCCAGGTCGGGATTTTTACATAAATCCATAAAACTGCCGGCTTTGGTACGCGTCGCCCGGTATTCAGGCAGATACCGGCCAGCCTGCCGCATCATCCAGACGGGGGTGCAATCCACCGGTTCGCGTAACAGTGCCCGTAAAAATCGATCGTTTTTCAGTTTGCTCATGTAAATCCCTGCATAATAATAGGTGTTATGCTGTCCATTCAACAAAAAGAATCGCAGTTTAGCACAACGAAAAAAAGGCACCGAGGGAATAAAGAAAATAGGTTTAGGCGTTGGTAGATTGGATGGCGGCCGTTACTATGGGTCAGTAGGCCCACCCTGCGGAGCTGTTCTGCATGAGCAAAAACAAGAAGCTGAAAAATGAAGCTGAACTGGTTAAGGAAGCTATCCGCCTCGGTATGGAATATGGTGAAACACGCGGCGTGGTGGAATTCGAACCTACGGATTCAGCCAAGGAGCGCATCGAATATATTTATCGGCTATTGGTCCACGATAAGGTCATCCAGGCGTTGCCGGAGGATCAGGTGAGCCAGGCGAGCATGCGCCACAAATTGGCGATCTGGGCGGCCAAGCAGAAATAGGCGTGACCGGTGCTCATGTTCAGCCCCGCCATGGTCGGTTGCCCCGAATTTCGCCCTACTTACAGCATGGATAGGGGCTTGGGTTTTTCCACGCCATAGCCTTGTGCATAATCGACGCGCAAATCCTGCAGTTTTTTCAACACGGAATTATTTTCCACGTATTCAGCGATGATCTTCTTGCCCATGAAGTGTCCCACTTCACAAATGGAATTGACCAGCGCCTGGTCGCTGGGATTACGTGCCAGATCGCGAATAAAGGCACCATCGATCTTCAAGTAGTCCACCGGCAAATTTTTGAGATAGGCGTAGGAAGACATGCCTGAGCCGAAATCATCAAGGGAAAATCGGCAACCGATCTCCTTAAGCGTTAGAATAAATTCCGATGCACTGGACAAGCTGGTGACACCCGTGGTCTCCGTGATTTCGAAACACACTTTGTTGGTAGGTATGTTTGTGCGCTTGAATTCGCCGCGCACGAAATCCAAAGTTGTCTGGTCATTGAGTGAGCAGCCTGAGAGGTTGATGGACAGGGCTTCCAGATCCTCCAGCTTTCGGGAGTTGGCAGCCATCCAATCAAAGGTCTTGCGAATGACCCAGCGGTCGACATCCTGCATGCGATTGTAGCGTTCCGCTGCTTCGACGAAATCGGAAGTGATATTTTCCCCGTTGGTATCTTTCACGCGCAACAGGATTTCATACTTGTTTTTATGCATGCCGCCGCCGCGAATGGGCATAATCCGCTGGCAGCTGAGCGTGAGCAGTTCTTCTTCCAGAATACGATCCAGTTCCGCCGCCCATTTAAGTACGTCCTGTTTGTGGGATAGCCCGCGATTGCCCGCGGCGTATACCATGATCCGATTTCCTCCCGATTCTTTCGCCATATTGCAGCTGTTTTCCGCTTCACGCATGATTTCGTTGGCGGACTCGCCGGGTTTGCGCACATGCACAATGCCGGCGCTGATGGCTACGGTAAAACGTTTGTCGTCGAATGTGAATTTGGAATCATGCACGGTTTCAAGCAGGTTCTCGCTGTATTCAAGCGCGTCATCAAGGGATGCGTCCTGAATAATCATGCCAAATTCGTCGCTGCCGAGTCGCGCCAGAATGGCGTTGTCGGGCAGTTTGGCGCGCATGAGCTCCGCGGTCTTGCGCAACAATTCGTCGCCGGACTGGTAACCGCAGGCATCGTTAATCAGTTTAAACTTGTCGAGATCGAAAAAAGCGGCGATCAGGCGCAGCTTATTGTCACCATTAGGCTCCAGTATCTTTCTCAGCTGTTTTTCAAACTCACGCCGGTTGAAAAACCCGGTTAATATGTCATGTTTCGCCTGATCCAGCAGTTCTTCATGTAATTCCTGAAGCATGGTGTATTGGGCCCGATCCATGGCAGATTCATTCGCGCTGTCCAGGTAGGTGGCGGTGCCATCTTCGAGATGTCGGGCCATGTCGGTAAAACTGATGCCGCGATTGAGATTACCCACCAGATTAACCAAAGCCATGCGGTTGCCGTCTTTATCCACAACGCCAACACGCAAACGTTCGGGCGATACGTCATTCTTGTCGTTCAGTACCACCCAATCGCGTTCGTGAATGCGTGCCACCCGTTTCAACCAGTCATTTTGTGTTTCCGGGGAATCGGTCCAGGGAGAGGTGTATTCAGTGGTGGTGGATTTATTCAAGTCGATCTTGCCGGCGGCGAGGTCACGTTGAACCGTTTGCAGATTCTTATCAAAATTGTGTTGTTGCGTCTGCAGCAGGATATCGAGTTGGTGTGACGCACGATCAAAAGCATCCGGTTCCCCATCGTGTTCCTTGGATACCATGTCGATGATCCATTCAATGGCGTTGACGACCATGGAGTTCTGCGGACTGTTTTTTTCCGCTTCGCCAACCAGCACTTCCAGTTGTGCGATTTTGTTGATGACGTTGCGCACCATATGTTCCCGGTTAAGGAACAGTTCCTCATCCTGAAGCGCCATTTTTAAAATGGGCATTTCGAGGCGATTAATCCAGGTTTTTATCTGATCTGACACCTGCATGTCGTCATTCATCAGATGAAAAACCTTATCCGAAAAGTCGATGATCTGAGATTCGCGCTGGCCAAGCTGCTTGATGGAACCGTCAGCTTGGCGCAGAGATTCAATAAGCGCTTCCTTGGTGTTTCTGCTGTCGGGTTTATTGCTTGAGGATGCGTCCGCACCCAAGGTGTTCAACGCTGCCAGTACCTCGGTGATCTTGAATTCTGGTGTCTGCGGCAACTGTGCGTTGTTTGCCGGACCCGATTGTGGCGTCGAGGAGGCATTTTGCCGCAAATTAATCAGGTTGCCGACGACATCCAGAATGGAAGGGCTAGCCGTTTCTCCGTTGTTAACTGTCGCAGCCGAGGGTTGTGCCGGAGTCTGTTTGACGGCCGGTTTCCTTTGGGAACGATCTACGGGTTGGGGCGCGGGAAGCGGTTGTTCGGCTTTCGTCTGAGGGCGGGCATCGCTTTTTGCCGTAGCGGCTGGCGCTGGTGTTGCCTCGGGTGCATCCTTCAGGTTTTGTTGCTCGTTCGGTACGGCGCCGGAATCGTCATGAATTTTGGCCTGGCGTTCACCGGTCTTTTTGCTGATGTGGTAGGTGATAACCGGCACGATATTTTTGCCAATTAGAAAATCGTTGATCTGTTTGTACAGCTCACCAGCGGTTTTCAGTAACACTTCACGGAATGCCGTGTGGCAGGCCATGTTGACAGCGTGCGCAAAGTTGAAAGGTTTGAGCACTTGATCAAAACAGTCGACGAATAAGGCGGGCCGATATGGGCAGTTTTGAAAGTCGATCTTCGCCTGGTAGAGATCGGATAATCGTACGCCCAATTCGTAAAGGGCTTCGCTGCATTTTGTCTGCACTTTGTCAATGGTGGTGGTGTCGGCCAGCCAGTCTTCATAAAGGTCGTCATCGACGATGGAAAGTGTATTTGCGGAATAATTTAGTTCGGAAAAATCCTGGCTCTTCACGGGCACGGGTTGGTAGTCGCGTAACCTGGTAGCAACATTCTTTTTGAAGCCCATCTTGAAAGTTTCACGTTGCGATTCAATGACGCGGGACGCCTCCGATAGCAGGTTGCGATCCGTGAGTGATTTTCCTGTTTCCGGTCTGCGCATCGTGTCGACGGCTGCGCCGACGAACATATTGACCAACGTATCGAGATTCTGCATGAAACGTTGATGGCAGTCCTGGATCAGTTTCTCCCGTTCACGTTGTACATCCGGTGAGGCTGCTGCAACGGGTTTCTTGAGTTTGTTGACGGTAAGCTTTTCCTGGATTGATGCCACTTTATGGAGAATTTGCAGAAAGTTCAGGTCCGGATTTCGGAGGCGCACCGCAAATCCGGTATCGGAGACGCGCACTACGGTACCTTCGAAGTTTAAGGTCAATACCTTACCCTGCTTGACTTTACAGGTTATGACCACTTGTTCTTTCTGGCTGACTGAGTTAGGGGTGTTTTTCGTGCTGTCCCCGGGATAAAACAATAACATGCCGCCTACGGAAAAATCTCTGACAATACAGGCAACTACGCTATTGTCGTGACGTATGACATGGGCGCTTAACTGGACCGGGACCCGGTCAAAAGCACGATTATCAGACTCAGCAGATCCCGTCGGTCCCGGAGGAGTAAGTCCAGTCATATGCGCTACCGCCTAAATCAGGTTTTGTTGGGGACAAATAACAGCGTGTTGATTGTTACTTTATCGGCTGTCATTAAAAAAATCTGATGTCCTTTTTTCAGCTATTTTTCTGTGGAAGATGGTTGTCATGGCCGGATCCTGTGGGCCTCGTGGCGGCTGTTACACACCGTTACCAAGAGTTACGTTACCGAAAGGATTTCCGGTACGGCGTCGCCTATGCTGGCTCCGTGGATCACAACAACAGGAGATTTTCCATGAAAACACTTTCCAAAGTCGGTTTCGTCGTGACCGGGGTATTGGTGATTGGTACCGCCCTGGTTGGATTTGGCGGCCATAGCATGGAGCCCGCTGAACATGCGCAGTGGATGGTGAAAAAAGTTACCCGCGAGCTGGAGTTGAATGCCGATCAAGTGGCCAAGCTTGAAGTTTTAAAGGAGCGTATATTGCTGGCGCAAGCGCAAGTCCATGATTCTAATGAACATAAATCGGAGTTAGTGGTAGAGTTACTGTCGGCGCCGGTGTTCGATCGTGCGAAAGTCGTTGAAGTGGTGCGCACCAAGACCGATGCAGTGCTGACTCAGGCGCCGGAAGTAATCACCGCTTTTGGCGATTTTTATGACAGCCTGGACAGTACGCAAAAACAGGTGGTAATTGACCATGTGTCGGAGCGAATGGCGCATCATGAACACCATGCAAGCTGGTAACCGCCGGAAGATCAAGGAGCGACTATGAGTTTACATCACTTTCCAGGTAGGCACAGACGGCACCTGCCGTCATTTCTGATGGGCTGGGTAGCCGGCAGAATGGGGCGAAAGTTGCGGTTGGATGACATGCAAAGATCCCATCTCAATGACCTGTTTCAGGCATTGCGTCAGGTTGAGAATTTCATGGGTCAAATACACCGGGACCGGCACGCGATGATCGCGGACGTGCTGACCCAACCGACATTGAATCGAGAGGAGGCATTACAATTGCTGCTGGTGCCGGAGCGCGCGTATCGTGATCAGTTGCAGCCCGTGGTGGAAGTTTACGGCCGGTTCCATGACAGTCTCGACGGCGCGCAGCGCAGTCGCTTAGTGGCCTGGTTGCGCCATTGCGGTTGATTCACTTGGTCATTGGCCGTGACGCGGGCGCCTTATTTTCCAGGTGCCCGCTGTTTCTTCCGGCGGCGAATCGCGTTACAGTCGCAACTTGTAAATCTGGTTGCTGTATATGTATAAGATCCTGCTGATTGATGACGATGAGCGCCTGGGCGAGCTTTTGCAGGAGTACTTTGCGCGCTTCAATCACCGACTGGAATGCGCGACTCGTCCCAGCACGGGGCGTGAAATGCTTGCCTTGGGAGGCTTTGATCTGGTGATTCTCGACGTGATGTTGCCGGAAATGGACGGCTTCGAGGTGTGTCGTGAGATTCGTAAACACAGCGACGTTCCCGTCATCATGCTGACCGCGCGCGGTGATGTGATGGATCGGGTGGTCGGTTTGGAATTGGGGGCGGACGATTATTTACCCAAACCATTCGAGCCCAGGGAGTTGATCGCCAGAATTCAAAATGTACTTAAACGCGTGCAGCGCACAACGCATGGTCATATATTACAGCTTGGCCCACTGCGTATCGAGCTTGAGATGCGGCGCGCCTTGTTGGCGGAGACGGAGCTCGCCCTGAGCACCATGGAATACCAGTTGCTGGAACTGCTTGCGGGATCGCCGGGGAAGATATTCACCCGGGATGAGATCCTTAACCAGCTTAAGGGGATCGACGCGGATGTGTTTACCCGGTCGGTGGATATTCTGGTCAGCCGCCTGCGGCAAAAACTGGAGCCGTATTCCATGATCAAGACCGTACGTGGCACCGGTTATGTGTTTGTCGGGCCGGACCCATGAGCCTGTGGTCTCGACATAAGCGGCACGCCCTTGCCGGCAAATTGGTGTTGTTGTTCATCATCAGCGGCGTCATTATCGTGTCCGTAGTCGGGCTCAGCATAAGTCATGGGTTTCACGAGCATTTTCGTGAAACTTTGCAGCCCCATCTGGTGCGCTATTTGGAATATGTGCAGCAGGACATCGGCATGCCCCCGGATCGTGAGCGGGCGCGGGTGCTGGCTGAGCAGTTGAATCTGGAGATTCAAATCGTCGATGCGCAGGGCGTGTGGTCGTCGCGCGGGACTCAGGTTGATTTGGCAACGTTGCATATTCAACGCCGCTTCCAGCAGAACGGCATCGATTATGAGCTGGCGGATGATCGGTCGCGCCATTATTTGATTGGCCATAAAGGCGATGTGAAGCTGGTATTCAGTTTACGTCGCAGCCGGGAGGAAGGTGGTGGCTGGCGGGCCGTATATCCATTGTCTATATTGCTGCTGCTGCTGGCAGTGTTGTTTCACCTGACCCGTCGCCTGTTTAAGCCGATTGATATTATTGACGCCGGTGTAAAACGCTTCGCTACCGGCGACCTTGGCCACCGTATCAATGTTTGCCGTAGAGATGAGTTGGGAGGTCTGGCTGCCAGCTTCAATGCCATGGCTGATGACATTCAGCGCATGCTGGACGCCAAACGTCAATTGCTGTTGGCGGTCAGCCACGAATTGCGAACGCCATTGACCCGCGCCAAAGTGGCTGTCGACTTGCTGGAAGATGACAAGCGGCGTGTGCAGATACAGGAAGATTTAAACGAAATCGATACCCTGATTGGCGAGTTACTGGAGATCGAACGTCTTGCCACGCGTCATCAAGCATTGCATAAAACACCGTGCGATCTCGGTGCCCTGATCGCGGATGTGGTAAATGGCGCTTATCGCGGCAAGGTCAATATTGACGATTTGCCGCACCCGGGGCCGGTACTCGATGTCGATATGGCGCGCGTAAAGTTGTTGCTGCGCAATCTGCTGGAAAACAGTTTACGTTTTACGCCGGAGCGGGCGCCGGCACCGACGGTCCATCTTGAGTCGTTCGACGGTTATGTGGCCCTGGTGGTGCAAGACTTTGGCGTCGGCATAGCGTCCGAACATTTGGCGCATGTGATGGAGCCATTCTATCGCGCCGATGCGGCGCGTCAGCGGGAAACGGGGGGCTACGGATTAGGGTTGTATCTTTGCCGAATGATTGCCGAAGCGCATCAGGGGCGCCTGGAAATCACCAGTACCCCGGGTCAGGGGACCACGATCAAGGCCTATTTTTTAAAACGGGAAACCTCTCGTATGTAGATCTCCAGATGTGCCAGGTGCCGTTTTTGATAGCTCGTCGATTGGTATTTCAAATGTTACCTGACGCAAGTCATGCACCTGGCTTGGTCGAATTGTCATAATTCCTTTTTTTACTCTGACCTATGCTATGAAATAGTTAGCTTCATTGGTGAGGTTCCAGTTTCTATTGGGCAACGTATTTTATTGTTGATTTAAGCGTGAAGTTCTATGGCCTTAAGGTCAATGGCACCCGAAAAGCTTGCGGAAGTTTAAGCAACAAGTACGGCATTTAACCAACCGCAACTGGGGTGTGTCAATGACGTACCAACTATTCAAACTCAGCCAATATTTGCGAGGCTGGATAAATTACTTTGGTATTGCCAGCGGCTATCAACGCTGTGTTGATCTGGATCAGTGGATACGGCGCAGAGTAAGAATGGCCTACTGGCGACAGTGGCGACGACCACGCACCAAGGTAAGAAGTTTGTTGAAACTTGGTGTACACATCACATCTGCTATTGCATGTGGCATTACCAGTAAAGGCCCATGGCGTAGCGCCAAAACCCCGGGAATACAGCAGGCGTTATCAAACGACTACTTAAAATCCCAAGGGCTTTATTCACTACGCAATGGTTGGATTGCGCTTCACCATGCTTAATGAAACGCCCTGTGCGGAGCCGCACGCAGGGTGTTGTGGGGACTGGGGGCTAGATACCCCTGGTTACCCGATTAGATTTCATATATGACTATAGCCGCTAAGCTGCAGATAGTTTTCGTACTTTCAGTCTTTTCCTGTCCTTTTCAGCAAACCACAAATCATATTGTGATTGTAGATTCAACCAGCTTTGAGCCGTATTGCCAAATGCCATGGAAAGACGAACAGCCATCTCAGGGCTAATTCCAGATCGCCCATTTAAGATAGAAGACAAGGTTTTGCGACTGATATCTAAAGCGTCAGCGGCCTCAGATATTGAAATACCTAATGGCTCGATGCATAGTTCCTTTAGAATTTCGCCAGGATGTGGGGGATTGTGCATCTTCATCGAAATACCTTAATGATAGTCTTCATAATTCACAAGAGTTGCATTGTCATCTTCGAGCTTAAAAGTTATTCGCCAATTTCCACTTACCCTCACACTCCAGATATCTTTCATTTTTCCAGTTAAACCATGAAGATATAGGCCGGGCAAATTCATATCACTTGGGCAAGTTGCCGCATTAAGTTGGCCTAAGATTAATCTCAGGCGTGAAGCATGTTGACTCTGAATCCCGGACTTATTTCCAGTTAGGAAGAATTTCTCTAATCCTTTATGTTTAAATCCGACGATCATGAAGTGATTGTAACTGATAACGTTACAGGTTACAATGTGACTAATTATAAGAATTGCCTATTTATATATAGGATGGTGGGTCTATTTGATCTAACGACAACTGATCATCCGCAGTTTACCTGCTGCTTATTTTTGTGCGATAAAGAGAGCGAAGCGAACGGCACAGAAAGAAGCAGCAGGTAAACTGTCGGTTGGATCGAATTGTGTACGCCCAGCATGGGCATGAACTCATGAGGTGAAAGTCCTCTGAAGGAAAATCACCGTCGAAAACCATAAGGTAATTAGACGCCAACGACTAGCGAATGGCAAGGGCCGGATTGTGAGGTCTGGTCTGGAGGAAGCCGGCCGCAAAACTGCGAGCTGATGAACAAAAACATCATATGAGGCGTAGGCTGGAGGCGAGATGGCACAAGACATCGAAGCCGCGTGATTTAACGGCCACCGTAAATGATGCAGTTGCGCAGGGACAGTTCATGTTCTTATCTGGGGAGATCTGCTTAACAAGCGATCGGTAATT
>JAHECY010000034.1:31877-38241 GCA_024641505.1 Gammaproteobacteria bacterium | reverse complement strand
CCGAGATTTATCAGAAGCTGGATCACAATGTCTGCGCCACCTGCACCAAGCGCATCTTCCTGGAATGCCAGAAAGAACAGCAGTACCAGGTGAAAACCGAGCATTGAGCCGGCAACGTTGGTACGTTGACGTTGTTACGTTGTTACGTTGGTACGTTGGTACGTTGGTACGTTGGTACGTTGGTACGTTGGTACGTTGGTACGTGATACGTGCCGATTTTAGTAGGGTGCGTATTACGCACCGACGATCTTAATTGTATTACGCACCAACGATCTTAATTAATGGTGCGTAATACGCACCCTACGCCTGCAATTCCCGCCCGTGGTCACAGCAGGCTGTGGTGCGCCACGACGTCACACGACGTCCAGCAGATGACAAACCGCTTCCAAACCGCCGTGGTTGAGCGCCACATGCGCCTGGGCACGCACCTTCGGCTTGGCGTGATAGGCGATGCTCAAGCCGGCGCTGCGCAGCATCGGTAAATCGTTGGCGCCGTCTCCCATGGCGATTACCTGCCGCGCTTCCCAGCCATGTTCCCGCATCAACTGACCCAGAAAATCCGCCTTGGTCTGGGCGCCAACGATACTCCCCTGCACACGACCGGTCAGCACATCACCGTCTGTCTCGAGCACATTGGAAATCGTGAAATCCAGATCACAGCGCGCCTTCAAGCGTTCGGTGAAAAAAGTAAACCCTCCGGACACCAGCGCGATCTTGATATCACGCCGTTTCAGACACGCCAGCATACGCTCGGCGCCCGGGTTCAATTGGAGACGCTCCCGATACACCCGATCCAGCACGCTGCCGGATAAACCCTTGAGCAATGCCACACGCCGGGTGAGCGAACCCTCAAAATCCAGCTCGCCGCGCATTGCAGCATCGGTAATTGCCTTTACTTGTGGTTTCACACCGGCAAAATCGGCGATTTCATCGATACACTCGATATTGATGAACGTGGAATCCATATCGGTGATTAACAGGCGTACTTCGGAACCTTGAAACCCCGCAGGCAGACAACTGATGTCCATGCCCAATTCCGCGGCCAGGTGTTCCACCCGATCGGCAGCGACGCGTTGCTCATGGCTGATTACCGTACAGCCATTGCCGGCGGCGTAACTGCCGTCGATCACGGCACCGATGCGTGCACGCTGCGTTGCATTCAGGGACTCTTGATGTATTACAGTTTTATACATGGCGATAAGTTCAAGTTTGTATCCATATCAAGGTGGCCATCCGGCCGGTGGTGCGATCACGGCGGTAGGAATAAAAACGCGTGGCGTCATTATAGGTGCAAAATCCGCCACCGTACACGGCGCTCACACCGCAGCGCGCCAAACGACGGCGCGCCAATGCATAAATATCCGCATACCACTTGCCGGGTTGCCCGGGCCGAAACGCGGGTGCCGTGAGAGGATCGTTATTCACAAAGGCACGGAAGACGTCCGCACCGACTTCAAAAGCCTCCGGTCCAATGGCCGGTCCCAGCCATGCCAGCAAGACGGCGGGATCCAAATCCAGAGCCTTAACCCCGGCTTCCAGTATGCCTCCCGCCAAACCCCGCCAGCCCGCGTGCAATGCCGCCACTGCCGTGCCCTGCCGGTCACATAACAATACCGGCAAACAGTCAGCCGTTTGCACCGCGCACACCACGCCCGGCTGGTGCGTGCTACAGCCATCATACTCCAGCGCGTGGGGCACATCATGAGAACCCTGCAGCACCGAGGTACCGTGCACTTGCGTCAACCATAGCGGCGGCGTCGGCAATGCCAGACGCTGTTGTAAAATCGACCGGTTCTGGCGCACCGCCTGCGGATCATCACCCACATAGCTCGACAGATTCAGACCCGTGAAACACCCCTCGCTGACACCACCCGCACGGCTGGTCGCGCACGCTCTGACCGCTGCCGGTGCTGGCCACGCCGGTACGATCCAGGGGTGCCGTGCCGGCGACATGCTCGAATCAGTTTCGGCCATAACGCGTTTCCATTATGCGTGCGCTCGGGAATCGGCCCGTAACATCTCCAGCAATTGCACCATGTCGGCGGGTAAATCCGCGGTCCATTCCATGGCTTCACCGGTCGCCGGATGACGCAGACATAAGCGCCAGGCATGCAAAGCCTGGCGATTGAAGGACCGCAACTCCTGGCTCAGCGCCTCCCCCGCCCCCGGCGGCATGCGCAAGCGCCCGCCATACACGGGATCTCCCACCAGAGGATAACGAATATGGGCCATGTGCACCCGAATCTGGTGGGTGCGACCCGTCTCCAGCATGCACTTGATATAGGTGTGGGCACGAAACTTTTCCAACACTCGGTAGTGCGTACGGGCCTCCTTGCCGCCCTGGTGCACCACCGCCATGCGTTTTCGATCTTTAGGGTGCCGCCCGACCGGGGCATCCACCATGCCGCCGGCCACCATATTCCCCACGACCACCGCATGGTATTCGCGCTCTACCGACTTCACCTGCAATTGCTCCACCAGACTTTTGTGCGCCTTGAGGTTCCGAGCTACCACCATCAAGCCAGTGGTTTCTTTGTCCAGGCGATGCACGATACCCGCACGCGGTACTTCCACCAGCTCCGGGTAACTGTAGAGCAGGCCGTTTTGTACGGTGCCGTCCCAATTACCCGCCGCGGGATGCACCACCAGACCCGCCGGTTTATTGAGTACAATCAGGTATGCATCCTCAAAAATGACCTGCAGGGCCAAATTTTGGGGCGCCGCGACCACTTCCTCCCCCGGCTCGGCCCGCAATTCGATATGTTCGCCACCGGCGGCTTTGTCTTTGGCACGGCACAATGCGCCATTGACCAGGATTTGGCCATCCTTAAGCCATTTTTGCAGTCGCGCGCGGGAATAGTCGGGATAGAGGCGCGCCAGCACCTGATCCATGCGTTGGCCCGCCAGTTCCGCGGGCACCGTAATTACCTGTAAACTATCGTCTTCTTTCATCGCGCTATTTTACCTGATTTCGTTCCGTATACCCGGCACAAACGGTATAATATCTCTCTTTGTATAGCCACATGACGCCTGCCTGGCAGCCGTCCTATAAATTCAGAGTTGTGCCACTATCCATGAATAAATTACCGCTCTACTTGCTGATATTTCTGATGACCGCGTGCTCCACCACTCCCAAGGAGGAGGATGAGACCCGCGACTGGACCGCGGAGAAATTTTTTCAGGAAGCCAAGGAATCCCTCAAGCAGGGCGCCTACCAGGAAGCCATCGAATTATTCAACAAACTTGAAGCACGCTTCCCGTTCGGGCGTTATGCCCAGCAGGCACAGCTGGAGACGGCTTACGCCTACTTCAAATATGATGAACCGAAAGCCGCGATCACCGAAGCCGACCGTTTTATCAAACTGAACCCCCGCCACGACAACGTCGACTATGCGTATTACTTGCGCGGCCTGGCGAGCTTCACCCAAAGCGCCAGCGAGTTGGAACAGGCTCTGGGTAAAGATGCCGCCGATATCGATGCCGGCAAAGCGCGTCAGTCTTTCGATTATTTCAAGGAAGTGGTCGAAAAGTTTCCGGACAGCCGTTATGCGGAGGACTCCCGCCAACGCATGATCTATCTGCGGGAACTGCTCGCGCAGAATGAGCTGAAAGCGGCGCAGTATTATCTGGATTCCGCCGCCTACGTGGCCGCCGCCAACCGCGCCAAGTATATCATTGAACACTATCAAGGCACCCATGCCTTGACCCAAGCCATGAGCGTATTGGTTAAATCGTATCAGATGCTGAAGATGGACGAATTGGCCAAGGATGCCCAACGGGTGTACGACCTGAATACATCCAAGGAAAAAACCGGGAACGCTGACGGCAAGATCTGAGCACAACGATAGGGCATAATCCTATGTGGGACTTCTTCCAAACCATTCGACACCGTCACTCGGTACGCCGCTATCTGCCACAACAGGAAGTGGGCCGGGACAAATTGCACGCCGTTCTGGAAACTGCCTGCGCCGCGCCTTCCGCCGGCGATCTGCAATCCTACCGCATCATCGTCGTCCAGGATGCCGCCACCCGTCAGGCGTTGCGCAGTGCCGCGGGCAATCAGGATTTTATCGCGGCGGCGCCGGTGTGCATGGTATTTTGCGGCGATCCCCAACGAGCGGCCGAGAAATACGGCAGCCGCGGCCGGGACCTGTTCGCCGTGCAGGACGCCACTATCGCCTGCGCCTATGCACAGTTGGCGGTGGTAGCCGCAGGCATGGGTTCCACCTGGGTAGGTCAATTCGACGAAGCCCGGGTGCGCGAGGCGCTGCAACTGGATGGGCGCTACCTGCCCGTTGCCATGCTCAGCATCGGTTATCCCGCGGAAATTCCCGAACTCACACCGCGCCGCCACCTGGATGATGTGGTGCAGTATCTGTAGGGTGCGTATCACGCACCGTTGATCTTGCGCAAACGAAACCGGACTTCTAAATAGCTTCGTTGTCCAGCTCGCCGGTACGAATACGCACCACCTTGGTTACTTCGGTGACGAAGATCTTGCCATCGCCGATCTTGCCGGTGCGGGCCGCGTTGGTAATGGCTTCGATACAGCGATCCACCTGCTCATCGGTGACCACCAGCTCAATCTTGATCTTGGGCAGGAAATCCACCACATACTCCGCGCCGCGGTACAATTCCGTATGGCCTTTTTGACGCCCGAATCCTTTGACCTCGATCGCGGTCATGCCGGTGATGCCCACTTCCGACAGAGCCTCGCGCACGTCATCAAGCTTGAACGGTTTGATGATCGCTTCCACTTTCTTCATGTTGCCTCCAGTTAATCGCCTGTACTGAAATTATATGCTTAATCATCGCCCGGATCACGCTGGCGTCCCGCAAGCCGGGCGCCCAGGGTGTAGCCGGAGGTAATCGGATAACGGCGGTCGCGCCCGAACGCACGGCGGGTAATACGTACCCCCGGCGGTGCTTGCCGGCGCTTGTACTCATTGGCATCAATCATGCGCACCGTCCGCAACACATCCTGTTCCGGCAGCCCCGTCCTGATCATGTCCTCCACGCTGCGGTCCTGTTCCACATACGCCTCGATGATACGATCCAGAACCGCATAATCCGGCAGGGTATCCTGGTCTTTCTGATCCGGCGCCAACTCCGCCGACGGGGCGCGGTCCAAAACCCGTTGCGGAATTACCGGTGCCCGGCCATTGCGGTAACGTGCCAGCCGATACACCAGAGTCTTGGGTACGTCCTTGAGCACATCGAAGCCACCGGCCATATCGCCATACAAAGTGGCATAACCCACCGCCATTTCGCTTTTATTGCCCGTGGTTAAAACAATTTTACGTTTCTTATTGGAAATCGCCATCAACACCACACCCCGGCAACGCGCCTGGAGATTTTCCTCGGTGCTGTCCACGGCGGTACCCGCAAACTCATCCCGCAGCGCCCCAAGAAACGCATCAAACAAGGGTTTGATGGGCAGCACGCGGTATTCCACACCCAAGGCACGCGCCTGGGTCTCGGCATCTTCCAGACTCATGTCCGCCGTGTACTGGGATGGCATCATCACCGCTTCCACCCGCTCCTTACCCAGCGCATCCACCGCGATCGCCAGAGTTAACGCGGAATCGATACCGCCGGACAATCCCAGCACCACGCCGTAGAACCGGTTTTTCTCGATATAGTCACGCACACCCAACACCAATGCCTGGTACACGCTCTCCTCCAGGGAATATTCCGGCTGGCAGACAGCGGCCACGGGCGTCAGAGCCCCTGATGTCACCTCGAACTCCGCCAAGTACAGGCCTTCGACGAAACCCGGCGCCCGCTGGGTAACATCGCCCTTGGCGTTCATCACAAATGATTGACCGTCGAACACCAGCTCATCCTGACCGCCGACCATGTTGAGGTATAACACCGGCAGCGCTGTTTCCCGGGTGCGTTGTCGAACCGCCTGCTCCCGTTCCGCCTGTTTGTGCACATGATACGGCGACGCATTGATATTGATGATCAACTGCGCGCCGTCGGCCTGGCATTGGCGCGCGGGCTCCGCCATCCAGATATCTTCACAGACGGTGATACCCACCTGACAACCTTGCATTTCCACCACACAGGGTGCGCTGCCCGCTGCAAAATATCGTTTCTCGTCGAACACACTGTAATTGGGCAGATGCTGTTTATGGTAGGTGCCGAGGATGCGCTGCTCACGTATCACGCTCGCGGCATTATAGAGTCCCCCGCGCGCCGGGTCACTGTAACCGACAATGACGTCGATACCGGTAACTTGCTGCTGGATGCGGGCAAACCCGGCCAGGACCTGCATCTGAAACTCCGGACGCAGTAACAGATCTTCCGGTGGATATCCGGTGAGCGCCAATTCCGGAAACACCACGACCTGGGCGTGCAG
>JAHECY010000034.1:0-31867 GCA_024641505.1 Gammaproteobacteria bacterium | reverse complement strand
TCCCGGGCTTCAATGATGGTTTCCTGTATGCGTTGCACATTTTGCTCAACGCCGCCCACCAGCAGATTCAGCTGGGCCATTGCAATGCGTAACCGCGCTGCCACTATGATCGTCCGTTCAAGGTGAAATTTAGCTGTATGGACTCAGGACTGCAAACGCGCGGCCATGAGTTCTCCCATGCGTGCCGGTGACGGTGATACCGTGACCCCGGCCGCCTGCAAGACCGCGATCTTGCCCTCTGCGGTGCCTTTGCCACCGGAAACAATGGCCCCGGCATGGCCCATGCGTTTACCCGGCGGCGCGGTAATACCCGCAATATAGGATACCACCGGCTTGGAGACATGCGCCTGGATATATGCCGCCGCCTCTTCTTCCGCGCTGCCGCCGATTTCACCCACCATAATAATACCCCGGGTCTGGGCATCCGCCTCGAACATGGCCAGGCAATCGATGAAATTCATGCCCTGAATGGGATCACCGCCGATACCCACGCAAGTGCTTTGCCCCAGACCCGCTTTGGTGGTCTGGTGCACCGCCTCATAAGTCAGGGTACCGGAGCGGGAGACGATGCCGACACATCCCGTCTGGTGGATATTTCCCGGCATGATGCCGATCTTGCACTGACCGGGCGTGATCACGCCGGGACAATTGGGCCCGATCAAATGCACTTCGGGCAGATGTTGCAGCACCGCTTTAACCTTCAGCATGTCCAGCACCGGAATACCTTCGGTGATGCATACGATCACCCGGATACCGGCATCGGCCGCCTCGAGAATGGAATCCGCCGCGTAGGCGGCAGGCACGAAAATCATGCTGGCTTCGGCGCCGGCCTGGTCCACCGCGTCCTGCACCGTATCGAATACCGGCAGCTCCAGATGGGTCTGGCCACCTTTGCCCGGCGTGACACCTCCGACCATGGTCGTGCCATAGGCGATGGCCTGCTCCGAATGAAACGTCCCCTGCTTGCCGGTAAAACCCTGGCAGATAACTCGTGTTTTACTGTCGATAAGAATTGCCATCAGCTTGCCGCCTGTGCCAGTTGCACCACGCGCTGCGCAGCCTTGGTGAGATCGTTTTCCGCGACAATAGCCAGTCCGCTGCTGTCCAGCAACTGCCTGCCCTGCTCCGCATTGGTACCTTCCAGGCGCACCACCACGGGGATGCTCAGGTGCACCTCCGCCACCGCCTGGATGATACCCTGGGCGATCAAATCGCAACGCACGATACCGCCGAAAATATTCACCAGAATCGCTTTGACATTGTCATCGGAGACGATGAGTTTGAAGGCTTCGGCGACTTTTTCCGCCGTGGTGCCGCCGCCGACATCGAGAAAATTGGCCGGTGCCCCGCCTTCCAGCTTGATCAAATCCATGGTGGCCATGGCCAGACCCGCGCCGTTGACCATGCAACCGATATTACCCTGCAATGTGATGTAGTTCAGGCCAAAGGCTTTGGCATGGTTTTCCTTGTCGTCTTCCTGAGTGGTATCGTGCAATGCCTCCAAAGCGGTTTGGCGGATCAAGGCATTGTCATCGATATTGATCTTGGCATCCAATGCCAGCAGGCTGCCATCGCTGGCCACCACCAACGGATTCACCTCCACCAGGGAGCAGTCTTTCTCGACAAACAAGCGATAGAGATTCAACAGCATGGTGGTGAACGCCTGGATTTGCCGGTCGCGCAAGTGCAAGGCAAACGCCAGACGCCGGCATTGATACGGCTGCAATCCCACCACCGGTTCGGCGAACACCGTCAGAATTTTTTCCGGCGTGTGTGCCGCCACTTCTTCGATGTCCATACCGCCGGACTCGGAGGCCATAACGCCGACACGGCGCCGGGCACGATCCACGACGATGGCCAAATACAGTTCCCGAGCGATGCTGGTGGGGCTTTCGATGAGCACCTCATTGATGGGTTGCCCACGTTGCGTGGTCTGGTGCGTCACCAGGCGGGTCCCTAACAGGGAGCCTGCGACCTGTTCCAGGTCGTTGAAAGTTTTCACTTTCTTAACGCCGCCAGCCTTACCGCGACCACCGGCATGCACTTGCGCCTTGACCATCCAGGCGTCTCCCCCGAGGCTGGTGGCGGCTTCCACCGCTTCCTGCACACTGCGGGCGGGATATCCCAGGGGCACGGGAATACCATAGTCGTTGAATAGTTTTTTAGATTGATATTCGTGTAAGTTCATAAGGGGATTGATCTGTTATTTGCCAGAGTCGCTTTTCATTCTTTATTAATTGGTTTTAATTTCTGTCTCCAGCCGCTTCGGGCTATACTAGCACAACTCGATTGTGCCCCGGGAGCATCAGCGACGGGGATTCATATGTCCAACGGATAATAATTTGTCTAAGTGCGCCTTATGCCGTTTATTGTTGCCCTGATCCTGGTGCTCGCCACCGCTCCCGTGTTCGCCGCAGAGGTGAATTCCGCCTTCCACGATGGCCTGAATGCCGCCCGTCTCGGTGATTTTGATACCGCCTTCAAAACCTGGGAACCACTGGCCAAGAATGGCGACGCCGAGGCGATCTATCGCATTGCCTCACTGTATCGCCTGGGCCTGGGCGTCCCCAAGGATGAGAAAAAAGCCTTCGAATTGTTTTCCCTGGCGGCGAAAAATAATCATCCAAAATCCCAACTCAACGTCGCCGTGATGTACGAACGCGGCTGGGGAGTAACCGCAGACCCGGAGAAAGCCAGGCAGTTTTATGAATTGGCGGCGAAACAGGGCGTGGACATCGCGCAACATCATGAAGAGCGGATGACCAACAAGAAAAACGTTACCAAGATAGACTTGTTCATGGCCAAGGACAACGCCGGTGATTTCGACGTCAACGAAATACTGCGCGCCGAAGCGCGCCGCGGCAACGTGGACAATATCAAGGGACTGCTGCGTTTTGGCGCCAACGTTAACGCCAAAGACAAAAACGGCCGCACACCACTGATGGAAGCCGCTTTCGACGACCATGTCGAAGCAGTCACCGCGCTGCTGGAAGCAAAAGCCGACATCAATGCCCAGGATGAATTCGGAAATACCGCGTTGATGCTGGCGTCCAGCAAAAATCACGCGAAGATGATCAGCCTGTTGCTGCGCAAGGGCGCGCTCGCCAACCGCAGCGACAAACTCGGAAATTCACCGGTATTGACCGCTGCCGCCAACAACTACGTCGACGCCTTGGAAGCGCTGATCAAGGGCAAGGCCGAAATCGACAAGCACAATGACCTGGGGCGCACCGCGCTGATGATGGCCACCGTCAACAATAACGAGCAAGCGGTGAAAACCCTGCTCGCCAATAGTGCCTACGCCAATCTCAAGGACAAGAGCGGGCGCACCGCCTTGATGCTGGCGGCGGACCGCAATTTATCAGACATCATCCAGTTACTGCTGCAAAACGGCGCCCATGCCAACACCCCGGACTCGGTCGGCAACACAGCGCTGCACTTGGCGGTACTGACCAACAATATGACCAGCAGCCAGTCCCTGCTTACCGCCAAAGCGGACGTCAATGTCAAGAATGGTATGGGTGAAACACCGCTACTGGTCGCTACGTTGAACCGTAATACCCTGATGGTGCAAAAATTGTTGTCCTGGGGTGCGGACCCCAACGTCGCCAATGACAACCACATCACGCCGCTGATGATGGCTGCCGACAATAACCAGGTCGAAATCGCTCAAGACCTGCTGCAAGGCCAAGCCAAACCCAACCTCCAGGACACCCGCGGCTGGAGCGCGCTCATGTATGCCGCCGCCCGCGGCAATGGGCGCATGGTCAACTTGCTACTCACCGCCGGCGCGTCACCCAACAATTCCGACACCGATGGCACCACGGCCCTGATGCTCGCCGCCCGTGAAGGCAATATGAACATTTGCAAGGATATCCTGCAGCACAACGGTTTGGTGAACCTGCGCAATCGTCGCGGCCAGAGCGCGCTGTTTCTGGCGTTTCAGAACTCGCATATGCCACTCACCGAAATGCTGGTGCAGGCCGGCGCGGTAAAACTCGCCTACCCGGTGTTGAAAGGCACGGTGGAATAACACTGAGAATCACCCAACACCGCATCGCATCGTTGACCTACGGCTGTACCACCAAAGTCAGTACGCGACCGTCTTCGAACGCCATGACGATACGATCTCCGGGGGCGGCGTGTACCGACACGGTGATGGTGTTGTGATCGACCGGACTAAAACTCAAGGCGGCACTGCGCGGATAGGTGTAACGGTAGGCAGTCAATGACTGGAACGGGTTCGCCGGCGGGAAATATAAATAGGATGTACTGTAATTCGAAATCGCCACGGTGGAGTCTTCCGCCGTCACCTGAGTAATAGCTACCCCGGGATCACGGGTACTGAAGGTCCAGGTCTTGAACCTTGGCACGTGATCCGCTACATATTCCAACTCCACCCGATAACGACGCGCCCATTCGAGGCGAGTCAGCGGAAACAGTACGAATTCATTGTCGCGCAGCATCTTGTTAGGATCCGTGGCGCGATCCAGAAAACGGGTATCGGTAACATAACTGTTGGTTGCCAGATCGAACAAGCGCAGCGCGGTGACGGACCAGGAATGCAGGCGCGCGCTATTGAACTGCACCGATATCGGATAACCTGACACCCCATAGTCCGGCAAGGGATCGGGTTCCTCGGCAAAGAATGCCGGCGCGATATCCGTGGCATTTTCCGCGGGCCACAACACCATGACGGGATTGGCCAGCGCCACAGCCGTTCTGGCTTGTTCGAAGGCCGGCCTCGATAGCGCGGTGTCCGGGGAACACTGGCCGGAGATCATGGCATCGCTCGTGATCGGTGTCTGGCACAAGACATTGAGCGCGCTGTTACTGAAACTTGCCACCAGAAAATCCGCGCCTTGCTGACTGTCGAAAAAACTGATGCCGGTCCGGTCCATGGTAAAATCAAGCAGCGCCAGACGATGATAGATGGCACTCATCAGCAAATCCACCGCATCGACCGCGGACTGCCCGTCGGCGATGACTTCACCGGCCCAGCGCGTATGGTAACCAACCGCGGCGATGCGTTCCGGAACATAAACACCGGTAAACCCGCTGTTACCGCTGACTTCTTGATGCCCGAGGACATTATTGATGTCCAGATAACGGGCGTGATTCAGGCTCGCCACCGCCAATTGTTCATCCCGGAGCAGCGCCGTCATGCCGGCGTCGGCGCGCAGTGCATTCAAATACGCATAGGGTTCATCCCCGGCAGCGGCATTGTCGCCCTCGACCATGGCCGCATCAACCGATGCTACCGGCGCGCCCGCACCCCCCTCATTATTACAGGCGACGACGAACAAGGTCAGCAGCAGGATAAGCAGCTTATACATTATGTTAAGTATATTTCCTGAATTCTATTGAAAACAACCCGTTTCACCCGCGGCATGGCCATTGACTACCGGCGCCGCGCACACTGCAGGAGGACTGAAACCGGGCACCGGACCCACGGCAACCACATTGATGATTTGGGTATTGCCCTTCAGTTCATGCCAGGTCCGGCTGAAACCCGCTGCCAGGGCCTGGAGTACGGGCTGGGCATGTTGGGCACAACTATCATTCAATTCCCGGACCATGGCAGCACCCAGGGGATCGGCCTCCAGCGCGGGTTCCTGAGACGATACTAACCTCCCCAAGATTAAAGGAGTATTACAGGTCGGTGCTGCTTGCGGCCCCGACACCAACGCCAGCGACGGATAGGCCAGAACACCGTTCAGTCCCCAATGCCAATCCTGCCAGGCACGTTGTACCGCTTTTGCCACGGCGCAGGCGTATTTTTCTTCCTGTAGGGTCGCGCGGGGCGCGCTTTGCAGAATCAGTGGACCCAACGATGGTCCCAGCACACCACCCGGCCGCAACTCACCCACGCTGCCGTTCACCACCACGCCCCGCATCACCGCTTGCGCCAGCCATGTGCCGAGCGCCGTGTGCAATGCCCGCGCCATCCCGTAGAGAAACTTTTCCAGTTGTACGCTGATGTCCCTGGCCGTCTGTACGTGATAGTGGTTCAACGTCGCCTGTCGCAACAGACTGTCAGCGCCAACGCCGAAGACGCAACGTTGCGCCGGCGGCATCGCCAGGGAAAACTGGCTGCCCGGTGGTTGCCAATCAACGGGCAAGGTAATGCCCGCTTGCCGGAACGCTCCACAGGCATGGTCGAACAGGAATTGTATCGGTGGCAGCGGCATGGCGTGGTCCTTGTGTAATTGCGCTCAGTCGCCGACCAACACATCGGTGCTGCCCTCGATCAATTGTCCGACGCCACCGCAATGCTGATCCTGATCGCCGATGCGGTGCGCCGGTTGGTGGTTGATCAGCACCGTGGCGCTGCCGGTGAGCGCCTGCCAGGTATTGGCGCCGCAGCAGGCGCTGTGGATACCCCGATCGCCGACGCGCAACGCCGGTTTATAGTTGACGATGACATCACCGGAACCGGTGATCGCCGGCCCTACCGCGCTATGGGCGCACGCGGGACAGCCGTGACTGTCCGTCGCCACGAACGACTTATCACCCAAACGTCCCATGCCCGGCATGTTTCCTCCCCAGCTTATCGGTACACCACCCAGCGCCCGTCCTGTCGGCCGAAAATAAAATCAAAGGATCGCGAAATATCGTCATGTTTGTAGTTGAACACGATGGCCGGCCCACCACTCGCGCGCACCATGCGTGTCAGTTTGCCATTGGGCATGGTTTCCATACCCACATAGTCCGGCGCCAACGCCAGCAGTTCCTGATCGCCCGCCGTGGTCGCATCAAGCAGTGCCGCGCGCAACGCCGCGGCGCGGGTGCCGGGTTCAAGGAAAAACGCGGCATCCAGTTCCCGGTTGCGCTGCGCGCACATCGTCACCAGCATATCCACCTGGCCGTGACTCAATGCCGCCTGCATCACGCTGTACTGGGCAAACAGTTCACGGTGCCATTGCTCCTGCTCCCGCGGCATCAAAGCCGCAAGCTCGGGCAGCTCGTCGCCGTCCAGAAACCCCCAGGCGGGTAATGCGCTGGCAAACGCTATCTCCTGAGTCAACGTTATCCCCGGCATTTGCCCCTCGGGCAATGGCGCTTGCACCACTGCCGCCACCTTGATATCGCCGGCGGGGTCCGGGCGGCACAGATGCGCCGAATCATAAGCGCCGGCTTCGGTACTGCCCACGGTACCGATACCGCCCTGTTCCCGGGCATGGGAATAGTGTACGCGGCTGAGCACCAGACGCGACGCCATCGGTGCGCCGACAGCGCGCACGCACAGCGTGACATCACAACGGGCGCCGGCCGGCAACTTGTTATCGTGATCAAAATACAGATTCAAGGTGATTACATTGTGCTGCGGCGCCATCCAGTGATTCACCGGGAACTCACTGATCAAGGGAATGCAATCAAGTTCCGTGTGTACGTAGACGCCATTGAATATCAGCTCGTAAACGCAATCCGCCATATTGACGTTGAGAGTGAAGTAGGGTTTATCCAGCAACATAGCGCCATCTCCTTATGGTTCACTGCCTGTAGCAGGGGTGTCAGGTACCGGTTACAAAAGCGTTCAGCGTCACCGGCGCCCGGTGTTGACCCGGCGCCGGCGCTCGCGGATAGACGAACGGTTCAAAAATCACGGCAACCCGGCCTTCCTTGTGAATTTCACGCTCCATAGGATCACGCAGGCGCAGCAAGCGGTCGAACACCCGGGCCACGCAGCGCCGCAGGATTTTTCTGTCTTCCAGACGTTCGACGCCAACTTCCACATACAGGGAATAGTACCAGGCCAATCCGGTGAACTCGCAGCTGCCGTCGATGCCCGGCCCGCTGTCCAGCACCACCGGATTCAGGGCAACGCTGAATCGGCTGAGATTCCCGGCGCTGGCCGCGCTCTTGAGGGATGTCGTGACACGGCTCTTGACCTGTATCAACCACTGACTGCCGGCGCCTTCCAAGCTTGCTTCCGCGCCGAACTCGATCGTGCCTTGCAGATTACCGCGCATGGTTGGCCGGTCCTGCGTCGCATCCTGCTGCCAGACAAGATCGCCGCGCACTTCGCCATTCACGAACAAGTCGAATCTCGCGCCTTCTTCAGGAATTGGATTGCCGGCGGCGGTCTTCACCTGGCGCAATCGTTTTTTGATCATACTATAGAGCTTCTCGGAAAATTTGCCATTTTCACGCAGTATCGGCAGAAGATTCGCTTTAATGTTGCAAACCAGCAATGGATCGAAACTGAGCCGCACTTTGTATTCAGGCCGCACCGTGTAATCGTGCGCCGTTTCCCGGCTGTTATAGTTGCCCTCGACACGCAGGGTCGGTAGCGTAACATGCAGATTAAAATCCCTGCCCAGTAATTCCGCGAGATTGTTCAACATATGCCCGAACTCGACAATGCGCAGCAGGGCGAACAAGCTGAAATCCGGTTTCGGTGGCTGTTGTTGGTCAGACAGTTGCCACTGCTCACGGTCCCGCGTCACCGTGATGTCGTACGTGATCCGGTAGCCCTGGTCGCCCTGATACATGCCGGCGCCACCCTCCCCCGCAATACTCCGGTGCCACTCCTCCGCATACTTGACCTGCCATGTCAGCGCCGGGAATACCTCGATCGCCGCGTGCAGCCTGCCCGTACCACCGCCGCACTGATGGGTCGTGACTCGATAGTGATTGGCACCGTGCACCACTAGAAAAACGCGTTCAAAAAAACCGCATACGGTTTTTTCGGCGGTAGTGGGTAGGCGCGGATAGACCTGCACGCGTACGTTGCCGGGTTGCTCCACCCATACCCCCGGACCTTGCACCCGTACCGTGGGGCAATAACCGCCGTCGTTGGGCCGCTGATCATTGGCGACTGCCGCGGCAGCGGCGGACACATTGCCGTGACCACAACCGCAGGCACCCGCACTCCTGACCACGATCTCATCCGGTTTATCGCTGCGCGAGATTACCTGCAGCAGATACTGATCGTCATGATTAGGTGCGCCGGTAAGATCCAGTTTATAATGTCTGGCGCCATGACCGCAGGCGATGACGGCACTGCGCAGTTCGCAGCGCCGATGTGGACAGGCCTCATCGGCCTGAGCGCAGTCACCGCCCCCTTCCGCGGCGGCGCCCTGATCCGCCCGGCGTTTCTGTAGCAGGATATCGCTCATGACAAACCCTGCTCGCTGGACAAGAGCTGCTCCGCCGCCGCATCCAGCATCGCGATGCGCGTGGCGCCGGTCCGATAAAACGGATTGGAAAGTATTTCCTGGGCCCAGACAAACTCCGGGTGCTGATCAAAACCGGCGCCGAACAGGAACCACAGATTCAGAAACCGGCATATTTCGTCCTTGGCATGTATATCATAGTCCATGGCGCAGGCTATCCCAGTGCGCACCTCGTGCTCAAGATCCGTGGCACTGAGCGCTGCACATTGTGCCGGAAAAAATACCTGTACATGAGCGACCATGCGCGCCACGAATTGTTCGAACACATGGACGTTCATGGCCTGCAACTGCCGTGTGCTCAGGCTAAACACGATGTACTCCCGGCGCCACGAAATTTCCGGCACTTGGCGATGGTGTTAGGCCGAACCGGAACACCTGCTGTTGCAGACTGCCGTCGTCCAACGTGAGTGCGTACAACTCACCGGCAAGCGCCTGCTCCGCGTAAAACACCCGGATCGGCCCGAAAAATTTCCGCAACTGCATAGTATCGCAAGTCGCCAGAAACACCGGCAGCACCCGGGGATCATAATATCGGAAATACATGGGTTTACCCTGAGGCCCCAATATCATCAGGAACCGCCGGCAGTGGCGCCGCAACTCGCGCAAGGATGCCGTGGCGCTGAAAAACACGCCCCAATGCTCACCCCAGCCGCGGACCGCATAGTCACGCGCCAATACCTCGTGCGCGGCAAAGCGCACCAGATAGGGCGCGGCCCGCGCAAGGTCCGGGGCCAGCGCACCGCGGTACAGGCACACGTGCGCCAATCCCGAACGTCGCAGGTAGTCGGGCAAATCCGGTATGGAAGCACCATCCAGCAATGCGTACATCGGCACTCCGGACTCGAACCACATACGCGCCAGATCCGCCGCCAGTGGTCTGCTCATGGTGCTTTACCCTGAGGCGCAGGCTGACATTTATTGACCAACGGTGTGCCGTCCCGCGCCGCTTGATGCAATACCTGCGCTTGGGGACCGGCGCCAGTGGCCGGCGGTGTCCTGTTGCTGCGTGCGGCCGGAGCGGAACCGGATGGCAACGCCTCTTCCGGCTGGCGCGCCGTTTCCGTGCTCACGCCTTTGCCCGATCCGGCGTTGCCACCGCTGTTGATAAGCACCAAATTGCCGACGATGGTGATACCACCGGCACCAATCCGGATAAAATTACCGCCCGCCTTCAGGGTGATGTCGGTGTGCGCTTCAATAACACATTGGCCACCGGCCGCAACATGCACCTCACCGGCGCCCTGAACGGCGATGTCGTCGCCGATGCGCATCTGCAATTCGCCATCCACTTGTAACGAGTACGTGCCATTGATCTGCGTCACCTGATCCCCGCCAACCGTTTGATGCTTGTCAGCACCCACCGCTTCCAGCTGATCACCACCGACGGAGAGATGCCGATCCTTGCCCACGTATTCCCTGACATGTTGTTCGGCGCGCAGGCTATAGTCCCGGAACGCATGCACTATCAAATGCTCCTCGCCATGTTTATCCTCCAGGGATATTTCGTTGCCACCCTCGCCGTCCGGGGTGCTGCGGCTGCCGAGCGTGGCGCGCGTTTTGTGCTGCGGCAAGGGATACGGGGGTTTGTGCAAGCCGTGATAGAGTGTGCCGGTCACCAGGGGCCGGTCCGGGTCACCTTCTTCGAATACCACCAGGACTTCCTGATCGACGCGCGGTAGAAATAGCGCGCCCCAGCGGGCACCGGCCCAGGACTGCGCCACGCGCACCCAGGCACTGCTATGCTCATCGAAACCACCTTGGCGGTCCCAGTGAAACTGTATTTTAATGCGTCCGTATTCATCGGTGTAGATTTCCTCTCCTGCGGGCCCGGTCACGATCGCCGTCTGCACGCCGTCGATTCTTGGTTTAGGAGTACGCCGTAACGGTACACAGGTTTGACGCGCCGGCAAGCAGTTGAAATTGCTCGTGTAGGTGGCCGGCGCCACCGGTGCGTCCGCCTCCAGCACGTGAGGTTGGGTCGCCTCGACATGCACACCGCTGACCACATAGTCAACATTGAAGTCGGAACGCGGATGCCGTTCCAGGGTGAAGCGATACCCGGCAGCCAGATTTCGACATTTACTACCGCCATGCAACACATGACTACGTCGGGCCAGCTCCTGTACGCGCAGACGCGCGTAGCGATGTCCGGCTTCCGGCAAGGTATAATCACCGGGATAATCGAAAAATTCCAGCTTGCCTTCCTGGTGGCGATCGCCGGATTCACGCACTTCCTGATTCAGGCGCGGCTTCATGAAATTGTAGTCGCGCAATACCACTGTATCCGCCTGCAACACGTGCCCAGAGGCGAATGGAAACACATTGTCGTCGTCGCCGGCATCAGTCCCAGTGCTGGCACTGTAGGTTAAAGTCGGACTATGCGGCACTGTCTTGTGCACGGCGGCATCGTCACCCAGAATCATGACATGGCCCTTGATACCATGTTCAAAGTAGTAAAAAATGCCCTCGTGCTCCAGCAACCGTGCGATGAAATCATAATCACTTTCTCGGTACTGCACGCAACAGGAGCGTTTGTCATAGGTTCGGCTCAAATGAAACTGATAGTGATCCCGGGGTATTGCGGCGGCATCGAATACCGCGGTAACTACTTCCGATACCTCCATATCCTGGTAGACACGGCAATTGCGCCGCAGGGTCAATAGATACAGCCAACTTACCAATCGCAACTGATAATGGGTAAAACGTCGTCCGGTATCGCCTTGGTCGATGGCGCCGACCAGTCCATGCACGATGCGTTGCACAGCGCCCTGGTCACTGCGAAACAACAGCATGGCCGGCAGGCCAATGAACTCATCGAGATCGTCATGAAAATCATCTCTCACCAATTGCAACGTGTAACAGAAAGGTTCCGATATCCCCTCATCGCCCTGGAACGCGGCGAGGCGAAATGCGCTTTTCCGATCCAAAAACGCGAATTCGATTTTTTTGCTGAGAATATCGGTGAACCGCTCCATAGGTATCCTGAAAGTTCCGCTGCCACCATCCATGACATCGCCGATGCCGAAGAAAAAACCGAGAAAGTCCGTCCATGGACTTTTTCAGGTTCCGGGTGCCGGGTATCAGCCACCCCATTGCGCACGCTCCACTTCCCTGTGCGCGTCGACACTGCGTCCTTGCCGTGTCCTTATCACCGGTCACTCCCTGACCGGCCATGCTCCGTCTTCTCAGTTTTCATGCCAAGTCCGGCATCGCCGTTGCGTGCTCAGTCGATTATCCAAGCCATTGTTAATTAGAAAGTATTTTCTAAAACCCGAGAGCGCCCGGAAACACCATGGACAATTTCGTAAGCCCGCTGCGCGGAGCGACTACCAGCGTTTGTGTGTCGATGCGCATAGATCTGCACAACGACATCATCGCGCACGAAATCGGCCAATTCTTAGACAGTACGCCACCCTCGACGCGCTGATCCGGCACCGAACGACGCCTAAAACATAGCGTCTGCGCCCTCTTGTTGCAGTTCACTGGTATAATGCTTTGCAATAACGGATTCTGTATCATTAATGAGGTTTAACAGCGATGAGTACTGCAGCTTTGCATGCATACCAGCATCCATGACGGCAGCGTCTTGGCGCGGTGCGCGAGCGACACGAAAAATCTGTCGGCGAGACCTACCGGGCTGCCGGAAGCCGACAGCATGAAGGGTCGCAATCCGCAACCGGAATTCCGATGCTAACGGCATAGAGACCTGTCGTGAAAAGAATTGCCGTCGTACAATCCAACTATATTCCCTGGAAAGGTTATTTCGACCTGATTGCCGCGGTGGAGGAGTTCATCATTTACGATGATATGCAATTTACGCGTCGCGACTGGCGTAATCGCAACCGCATTAAGACGCCCGCGGGCACCCAGTGGCTCACGGTGCCCGTTCAGGTCAAGGGTCACTATCACCAGTCCATCCGCGAGACCCGCATTGACAACCAGTCCGCCTGGGCCCGTGATCATTGGCAGGCGTTCATCCATAACTACCGGCGGGCAACCCATTTTGAATCCGTCGCCGCGTTGTTCGAGCCTTTATATCTACACCATGACTACACGCATCTCTCGGTGTTGAACCGAACCTTTATCGAAACCGTTTGTGAGTATCTGGGCATTACCACCAAGATCAGTGACAGCCGGGATTATCAGCTCCTGCCCGGCAAAACCGAACGCCTGGCGGATTTGTGCCTGCAAAGCGGCGCCAACGCCTACCTGTCGGGTCCCGCAGCCCGCGCCTATCTGGATACCGAAGCATTCTCCCGTCGCGGTATCGATCTGCAGTTTTTTGATTATGCGGATTATCCGCCATACCCCCAACTGTGGAATGATTTCGTACACGAGGTGTCGATCATGGATCTGCTGTTCAATTGTGGACCGGATGCGCCGCGGTATATGAAATTTTCCGGACACCGCTGAATATCCCGAACGCTCATGAAACTTTCCATCGTAACCACCTTGTACCAATCGGCGCCATACATCAGGGAGTTCTGTCGGCGCAGCGCAGCGGCCGCACGGCAACTGGCAGCAGATGATTTTGAAATCATTCTGGTGAATGACGGGTCACCGGACCATAGCCTGGAGCTGGCGGTGGACCTGGCCGATCAGGATACGCATTTAACGGTGGTGGACTTATCACGCAATTTCGGCCACCACAAAGCGATGATGACCGGATTGGCGCATGCCCGCGGCGATCTGGTGTACCTGATCGACAGTGATCTGGAAGAAGAACCGGAATGGCTCGCGGATTTTCACCGACAATTGATGCAACAACAATGTGATGTGGTGTACGGCGTTCAACAACAACGCAAAGGCGGTATGTTCGAGCGCTGGAGCGGTCAATGGTTTTACGTCATTTTCCGCATTCTGACCGGACTCACCCTGCCCGCCAACGTGGTCACCGCGCGTCTGATGACGCGCCGTTATGTGGACGCCCTGGTGCGCCACGATGAACGCGAAGTGTTCATGGCGGGTCTGTGGCAACTCACCGGCTTCGCGCAACAACCTCATAGCGTCAACAAGCACAGCACCAGCAGCACCACCTATACCTTGCGGCGTAAAATCGCCCTGGTGGTCAACTCCGTAACTTCCTTCAGCAATGCGCCGCTGATCAGTATATTTTATTGCGGAGTGGGGATTTCCATGCTGGCAGCGACCTATATCGGCTACCTGGTGATCATGTGGCTGTTCTTCGCCGATCCGCCCAGTGGCTGGACCTCGGTGATGGCGTCCATCTGGCTGCTGGGCGGCATGATCATTTCCTTTGTCGGTGTCGTCGGCATCTATTTATCGAAAATCTTTTCGGAAACCAAGCGGCGTCCCTATACCATCGTGCGGCAGGTCTATGGCAAAAGATAATCCGGAACTGTTGGCGGATGTCGCCCGCTATTACGCCGCGCGCCTGGCGCTGCATGGCGCAACCCCGCGCGGGGTCGACTGGAACGGCGCCGAGAGCCAGCAACTGCGTTTTCTGCAGCTTGGCCGCGTCATTACACCCACCGCCGGCGTCAGCGTCAATGATCTGGGATGCGGTTATGGCGCGTTGCTGGATTTCCTGTTACCCACGCTGCCTGACCTGCGCTATCATGGTTATGATGTCGCCGCGGACATGATTGATGCCGCACGACAGCGCCACGCCGCTCACAGTCAGGCCTCATTCTACGTCGCCTCCGCACCGGTTGAGGTGGCTGATTACAGTATTGCCAGCGGCATTTTCAATGTGCGTCTGCAGCACACCGACGATGCCTGGCGCGATTATCTTGAGGCAACCTTGCAGATACTCGACACCAGCAGCGTCAAGGGGTTTGCGTTTAATTGTCTCACCCGGTATGCCGATGCGGACAGGATGCGTGACGATTTATACTATGCCGATCCCTGCCAGCTGTTCGATCTGTGCCAGCGGCGATTTTCCCGGCATGTCGCTTTGCTGCATGATTACGGTCTCTACGAATTCACACTGCTGGTGCGCAAGACTTTATGACAAAACCACTGATCATCTTCGGCACAGGTGATATCGCGCAATTGGCGCACTATTACTTCACCCGCGATGCCGGACGCACCATCGCCGGTTTCACCGTAGACCAGGCGTTTGTGACGGCATCGTCATTTTGTGACTTGCCGGTGGTCCCGTTCGAGACGGTGCAGGATCATTTCCCGCCGCAGCATCATGATATGTTCATCGCGCTGAGCTATGCCCGGTTGAATCAATTACGCCGGGAAAAATATCTAGACGCCAAAACCAGAGGCTACGCGCTTGCCAGCTACATCAGTTCCCGCGCCACCGTGCTCAACGACTACCAGATCGGCGATAACTGTTTCCTGCTCGAGAACAACACCGTGCAACCATTCGCGACGATTGGCAATAATGTCACGTTGTGGAGCGGCAATCACATCGGCCATCATGCCACCATCGCCGACCACTGCTTTATCACCTCGCATACGGTGATTTCCGGCGGGGTGCACATCGGCGCGGCAAGCTTCATCGGCGTCAACGCCACTTTGCGCGACCATATCAACGTGGGGGAACAATGCGTGATCGGTGCCGGCGCCCTGATCATGGCTGACACACCTGCGCACAGCGTGTTTATCGGCGCGGCCACGGCGGTCTCCGGCGTGCCCAGTACCCGGTTGCGAAACCTTTAACCGCTTATGACAACGGATGGCGGCGCATGGGAACCGGAATCTCGGCTGCGGGCAATACCTGCGCCGAGCGACAGTTGCGGATCCGGCCGCGCGCCTCGTCAAGGAGGGCGCTAGATGTGGCACCGCGAAACGACGCGGTTGATGCGCTACGCCATCGTGGGCGTCATCAGCAACGCCATTGGCTACAGCATCTATCTTTTGATCACCTGGCTGGGCGCGGGTCCAAAAATCACCATGACATTGCTGTATGCGGTGGGTACGGGCGCGGCTTACTTCGGCAACCGCCGCTGGACGTTCGGTCATACCGGGGCCGCATTACCCAGCATCATAAAATTTTGTCTCGCTTATGGTGCCGGTTATGGCATCAACTGGGCGCTGCTGGCATATTTTGTCGATCACGCTCACTATCCGCACCAGTGGGTACAAGCGGTGGCGATTTTTGTGGTAGCCGGTTTCCTGTTTTTGACACTCCGCTTGCTGGTATTCGCTCATGACCGATAAACGCATCCCTTTCAATTGGCCATACATGACCGGCAAAGAACTGCACTATATCGCGGACTGCCACCACCATGGACAGCTCGCGGGCGACGGTCCCTATACCCAGCGATGTCACGGCTGGCTTGAACAACACACCGGTTGCGCCAAAGGTCTGTTGACCCATTCCGGCACAGCGGCCCTGGAACTGGCGGCGCTGTTGCTGGATTTCGCGCCGGGCGATGAAGTCATCATGCCATCCTATACTTTTGTCTCCACCGCCAATGCGTTTGTGTTACGCGGTGTGGTGCCGGTGTTCGTCGACATCCGCGCCGACACCCTTAACCTGGACGAGCGACTGATCGAGGCCGCCATCACGCCTCGCACCCGGGCGATCGTACCGGTCCACTATGCCGGCGTCGCCTGCGATATGCACAACATCATGACGCTGGCGCAACGTCACGGTCTCAAAGTCGTGGAAGACGCCGCGCACGGCGCCATGGCGCGTTACCGGGGACGGAGTCTGGGCAGCATCGGAGATGTTGGCGCCTACAGTTTTCACGAAACCAAGAATCTGATTTCCGGAGAAGGCGGCGCCCTGTTGGTAAATGATCAAACACTGACCTCGCGCGCGGAAATCATCCGGGAAAAGGGTACCGATCGCAGCCGTTTTTTCCGTGGTGAAGTGGATAAATACACATGGCAGGAAGCCGGCTCTTCGCTGCTGCCCGGAGAACTCATCGCCGCATTTCTCTGGGCGCAATTGGAGGAAGCCGAGCACATTACCCGACGAAGGTTGGAAATCTGGCAGCGCTATTACCAGTTGCTGGCCCCGTTGGAACAAGCCGGTATGGTGCGGCGCCCCATCGTTCCCGCGGACTGCGACCATAATGGTCATATGTTCTACGTACTGCTTGCGCCCGCGCTCGACCGACAACGGGTGCTTGCAGAATGCCGGCGCCAGAACGTATCCGTGGTGTTTCATTATGTACCGCTGCATTCTTCCCCGGCGGGACGGCATTACGGCCGCACGCATGGCGAACTGACGGTCACTGACACCTTGTCGGAACGGCTGATACGCCTGCCGCTCTGGGTCGGCTTGTCACCCGCGCAACAGGAGAAAATCGTTGCGGTGCTGACCATGGCCGTCGGCAGCACGAATTAAGCACTGCCCTGCCGGCAGGTTGGAACTCACTGAAGATGCCCACATCATGAAGCCCCATAAATTTTCCCTGGCAGACTTTCTGGAGCGCCGCGCCCGATCCCCGGTGCTGCCATGGTTTGGGCTGACCCTGTGCGTCGTAATCACTATCTATCCGCTCTCCGACTTCGATACTTTCTGGCATGTGGCCAATGGCCGGGTCATGACCGAGCAGCATCGGATCATCGATGAAGAAGTGCTTTCCTACACCGCCTACGGCACCAAGTTCGACAACCACGCGTGGCTGGCGCAACTGATCTTTTATTGGGTGGTAGCAGCATTCGGATTGATGGGACTGTCGTTATTCAAGGGTTTGATTACCGGCGCCATTATCGGTTTCAGCTACGCCACTCTGCGCCTGTATCGGATTCCCGCACTGCATGCCGCGCTGTGGTGTTTGTGGTTGAGCTACTGCGACGTCTATCTGATGACGTTGCGGCCCAATTTGTTTTCACTGCTGTTCATCGCCGTGACCTTCTTCATATTGGAGGGTGTGCGCCTGGAGCGATTTACGCTGCGCATGCTCTGGGTGCTGCCACCGGTATTTCTGATGTGGCATTTCATGCACGGCGCGATTTACGGTCTCGCCCTCCTGGCTGCGCATATCGGAGCACGCCTCATGCTGGAATGGTGGCACGCGCATTGGCGGCTTCAGGCACTGGCTCAGCTGCCGGCGACCCGGCATCACTTGGGCATGCTGGTGGTGGTAATGCTGGCAATTACCCTGAATCCGACCGGCACCATGGAACTGCAAATATTTTCCTCGTTGTTCAGTCCGAATTACATGGTATCCGTCACCGGCGAGTTCATGCCACCGCCCCTGCTGCAGGCGTTCGCGCCGTTTTGGATTACCCTGTGCTGCAGCGCCCTGACGCTGATACCGGCCGTTGCGCGCCGCGATCTCATCGCCCTTGCGGTGCTACTGCCCTTCGCCTACCTGGCACTGCGTTACAGTCGCGCGGTTGCACCGTTCGCCCTGCTGGCGGTACCAATTGTGGCGCGTTACGTCGAGGATGGCCTGATCAGCCGCTGGTGCGCGCCACCTCGTCAGTCCCGGCTGCGCAACGCGGCCCTGCTCCTGCTCCTGGCGGCCACACTGTTTACCTTGCACTACAAATTTCTGGCGCCCCGGCACGTCAACAGCTTTGGCCTGGGATTGAACCCCGAGTTTCACCCCGCGGCCGCTTTGCAATTTCTGGACACCCAACATGTGGACGGCAATATGTTTAATGCCGGAGAACTTGGGGGTTACATCGCGTTCGCCGCGCCCCAACGAAAAATCTTTCTCTATAATCACGCGGTAATTTTCAACGATCTGCTGGCATCCTTGCGCTATCCTGGCGCTCTGGAACGATGGGATGTCAATTACGCACTGCTCGGTTACAACTGGCAGCGCTATGCTCATTTATTCCCGTTGACGCAATGGGCGCCGGTCTATTTTGAACAGGCATCGCTGCTCATGGTGCGACGCACGGCGCGCAATCAGGCATTGATCAACGAGTATGAAATCAAGATTTTCTCGCCGCTGCGCACCGGCGACCAAAACCGGGAACTCGCACGGGATCCGCGCCTGTATCCCAGGCTGATGCAGGAGATGGCGGTTTATCTGACTTACCGCGAAGATCCGGAAATTGCCGATGCCTTTGCCGCGCTTATCCCGCAACCCCACCCCGGCCTGACCCGCCAACAACGTTTGACGTTGATCGAACAGGCGTTCACGGCCAATGGGGACAATGCCAATCTGGCGCTGGTGCGAAAATCCCTGCCATAACACCGCTCCGCACCATTGCTTTGCGCATTCGACAGACCTCTGCTTCGGTCGCGACTACCGGCGGGAGACACACGATGCCCCCCAACGCATCGGAAGTTCGAGCATCTATCCACAAGAGCTTATGGTACTCATCCACTGCCGCCGCAACTCACATTCAGCGGCGGCAATGAAGCTGGCGCGGTTACCGTCGCCAAGTGGCATGCACCACGCCGTCCCGATCGGTATAATGCGTTTGACTTTCACCTTGAAACGCGTGACGCAACGCTTGGGCACTGGCCCTGGTCAAATGAATACCCGTGTAACTGACCACCGCTTGTAACTTATCCGCATACTCGTCGATACCCATAATACGTTCCAAAGGATGCTCCGTACCCTCCTTCTTTGCGACATTATGCAACAGCCTGAATATCTCCTCCTGATGCGTTACGAAATAGTCACCGCTCAAGGTCAACTCGCCGGCCGGTACCTTGTCGTGGATACGGCTGCATGCCGGACATCTGTGCTCCGCCGCCGGCCCCGACGTCAGGCCCCATTGCCACCTGCCCTTATGGAATACTGCACGGCAATCCGGGCATACCGTGGGTTCGGCGTATTTCTTGAGAGCCAGATAGGGATCTGGGAGTCGGTTTTCATACATTTTGTCACGGCGCGGTTGGAAGCTTTGACCGTCACCGCCCATTCGCGCACTCATTTTTCACCTCCTGCCGTTTGTTGAAACCTCGATTTCAACATTCGAAATTTACTCTTATCCCTATCACCAATGATCAACCTGTCCGGACACAATTAACATCGGTATTTTTACTCTGGTTTAGTGGATAAGCCTGTTGATAAGCGCTACTGACGCATGCGCGACACGCAGGATATTTTTCTGGGCGAGAACGTTTCGATCGGCGTTGATGCCAAGATCCATGGATTGCGATTTTCGACGTGGGCAACGTTGCGACGGGCATGCAAGGTTCCCCGCTGCGCTCAATAGGTCATCCGCGTCGCGGCTGGTACGTCATTTTTCACGCCACGCATCACCACGCCAAAAATCATATACATTAATTAATACAAGGCAATAATGGGGCAACGCCTGAATACACAATTGTTTGCCAATCAGGCGGATAATAAGTTAATCTGCTGGCTATATCACTTTTAAAAGATTTTACTTGCCCATGCACCAATCGCCCTGGCTGCCGGGCCGTAACCGGCGCCGCTGTATAGCATGGCGTTGGCTATGGGGGATATTATTAAGTTTCACGTCCATTGCGAGTCCTGCCGGGGAGCTACCGGTCATGGTGCTCAATGATACCAATGAACCACCTTACACCACGCCTGATCAAACCGGATTTCTTGACCTCATCGCCTCTGAAACATTCCGCCGCGCCGGCTATAAATTGCGCTTGGTGAAATTACCCGCGGAGCGCGGCTTGCGTAACACCAATGACGGCATCGAGGACGGGGAACTGACCCGCATTGCGGGACTGGAGCAAATTTATTCCAATTTGATACGGGTGCCGGAAAAACTGCTGGATTGGGAATTTACTGCGTTCAGTAAGAATGATGTGATTGTCCCGTCATGGACCAAATTGCGGGAATACCGCGTAGGGTTCATCCGTGGCTGGAAAATATACGAACAAGGTCTCTCGGGTGCAAGTCATATTACGATGGCGGAAAATCCCGAACAGCTGTTTCGACTGCTGGCGTTGGAGCGCATCGACGTCGCGCTTTATGAAAAGTGGTTGGGATCGGCATTGATCCAACACTCGGGACCGCGCGAAGCGCACGCCTTGACGCCAGCGCTGGCAATTCGTGAAATGTATATTTATTTGCACAAACGCCATGCAGCGTCGGTGCCGGCGATCACCGCGGCTTTGCGGTCGATTAAAAGTGAAGGCTTTTACGAACGGATATATCGTGAAAAACTTCAGTCCGACCATGAGACTTCCAACAGGTGACCAGAATCGTCAATCGCTTTGGTAAATGGCATTCCCCCCTGGCACGCCGTTTGATTATCGCATTGGTACTGTTCAGCTCGCTGATTACCTTGGTACTCACATCCCTCCAGCTATACAACCAGTATCGTTACGATGTAGGTGACATCGAGGCCAACTTTTCCCAAATTCACAAGGTGCATTTGCAACTGCTCGCGGAATCCTTATGGGCGACCAACTATAAGGCTATCAGGGTGCAGCTGGAAGGACTGCGCAATGTGCCTAACGTCAACTACGTCTCGGTGCAGGAAAATGGCCAGACAGTGATGGAATTAGGGACTAAAACCCCGGACAATAACATTGAGCGGCGTTACCCGATACGACACATGCACCGCGGGACCTACCAAGCCATCGGCACGTTGACGGTGGTTGCCAGCCTGGAAGCCGTTTACCGTCACTTGCTGGAGCAGGCAATATTGATTCTGGCAAGCAATGCTTTAAAAACATTTCTGGTGGCCGGTTTCATTCTGATGTTTTTTCACTGGTTGGTCACCACCCATTTGTTGACGATTACCGAGTATGTGCGGGACAGCGAACCTGCCAACGACAAGGAACCGTTACTGCTGACCCGCATGCCTCACAACCAACCCGACGAAGTTGACGAACTTGTCCTGGCCATCAACCGCATGCAAACCAATACCCGCCACGCGTTGGAAGCGCTACGTGGCAGTGAACAACGATTCCATGCAATCGCTGATTACACCGTTGACTGGGAAAGCTGGATCGGCGCCAACCGCGAATTGTTGTGGATCAACTCATCCGTGGAACACATCACGGGCTACACCCCGCTGGAATGTCAAACCATGGTCGAATACCCCATGGGCTTGGTATATGAAAACGATCGAGCGCGCGTAGGACAGGCGCACAGCGGAGCCAGCCAGATGCTGCGCCGTGACAATCTGGAATACCGGATACGTCATAAAGATGGTTCACTGCGTTGGGTAGCGGAATCCTGGCAATCAATTCTAGGCAGTCACAATGAGTTCCTCGGTTTTCGCTCCAGTATTCGTGATATCACCATCCTCAAGGAGGTGGAACATGTATTGGAACAAAAAATCGCCGCCTTGGCACAGGCCCAGCAGCTTGAACACCAGCTGAAGGTACAGGCCCAGCAGGATCAGGCGCGCATGGTCTCGTTACTGGCCGCCATGAGCACCGGTATTTTGTTCGAGGACGTGAATAAACTCGTGCTCTACCATAACCCGGCCTTTCGACGCATGTGGCTGATAGCGGACAATGTCGACCTCAAAGGCCGCAATGCCCGGGACGTGCTGCAGTACTCGGCGAATATCCTGGCGCGCCCGGACCATTTTTCCAAGCATATTCTGCAGGTGTTAAACACCCGTGAAGTAAGCGACAGTTTCGAAATCGTCATGGCTGACGGGCGGGTAGTAACGCAGCTTTGCTATCCGGTCCACGACGCGGAAAATCGCTTCATCGGCCGCTTGTGGCTGTATGAGGACGTAACGCGCGAGCGTCAGACCGCGGAACAACTGATTTATCTGGCGGAGCGTGACTCCCTCACCGGCCTCTACAATCGTCACCGCTTCCAGGAGGAGCTGTCGCGAATGCTGGCGGAAGCTTCACGGCACGAAGTGAAAGGCGCTCTTTTGTTTTTCGATCTGGATGAATTCAAGTATATCAATGACAATTTCGGGCATCGCGCGGGCGACGCCATGCTGATACGCGTCGCCGGCGCCGTGGGCGCGCTGGTGCGCCGTAACGAAATCCTTGCGCGTATCGGTGGTGATGAATTCGCCGTATTGATACCCAACGCCGCCGAGGACGAAGCGGTGCATCTGGCGGAGCGCGTGATTCGCGCCGTTTCCCAGATACCGTTTCGTATTGAAAACCAGAATCTGCGACTCACCACCAGCCTGGGAATCGCGCTCTATCCTGACCATGGCCGCAACACGGAGGATCTGATCGCCCATGCGGATGCTTCCATGTATCAGGCCAAGGAAGCCGGAAAAAATGCCTGGCGACTTTACCGCGCGGACCGTGACAGCTCGCGCGAGTTGCTTGGGCGACTGACCTGGCAGGAACGCATCGCCAACGCTCTGGAAAAAGGCTTGCTGCGCTTGCATTTTCAAAGTGTGTTTCGCGCCTCCGACGGCGTATTGACCCATAAAGAGGCTCTGGTGCGCATGATAGACGAAGCCACGCCGGACGAAATCATCATGCCGGGCCATTTCATTTCGGTAGCGGAAATGACCGGGCAAGTGGTCAACATCGACCGCTGGGTCGTTGCCGAATCCGTACGCTTACTTGCCTGTCACGAGCATCTGCCGGCCATCGCCGTCAACATTTCCGGCCGTTCATTTGACGACCCCTCACTGGCCCAATTTATCGCCGACACCCTGTCCACCGCCGGTGTCGCCGCGCATCGATTGATCGTGGAACTCACCGAAACCGCGGCGGTATCCGACATGCATGACGCGCAACGCTTTATCGAAGCCCTGCACGCTAACGGGTCCCGTGTCTGTCTCGATGATTTTGGTACTGGCTTCGCCTCGTTTGCATACCTCAAGTATCTGGGTGCCGATGTTCTGAAGATCGACGGTCTGTTCGTACGCGACCTGCCCAATGACCGCGACAATCAGATTTTCGTCAAATCCATCGTCGATGTGGCGCGCGGCCTGCGCAAGACCACTATCGCGGAATTCGTTGAAAACGCGGAAACCCTGGCCATGCTCAAGGGATTCGGTGTCGATATGGTTCAGGGTTACCACCTCGACATGCCACAGGCAGATCTTCGGGCTTGACGCATCAGTTAAAATCTCTTGGGCACCGGGTATTGGACGTTCGCGGTAACATTCTCGAGCCTACACTCCCGGTAACTACCGCGCTGTTTTTTCGACGCGAGCAGCGCCAAAACACCGACCCCGTGCGGCAATGAAACGATCGATATGATGTTTAAATGAAATTGTAAAATTTTGTACAAACATCCCGATAACACCCTGACCGCCTGTTAATCCTCTCTATTGGCTGCTAGATTTTACCTGTACTCTCCCGCTATTTGATACCGCGGTTAAACGTCGGCAATGATGGACAATCACTATGCACGCGTATTTTCATCACAGAGCAGCCTGTTGCGTACAGCGACCGGCACTTTTACTCATCGCCTTAATTGCTGTAACCGCCTGCGGCAGTGATGACGTTAACAATCCGGCAGCGAATCTCATAAAAATCAAGCTGGCAGTATCCAACACCCCCCTTTCCGCACCGATATTTATCGCCCATGACCAGGGATTTTTCGCCCAACAAGGGCTGGACGCGACATTGGAAATCACCATTGGGGGGCATCGCTGCTTTGAAAAGGTACTTAACGATCAAGCAGACTTGGCGACAACATCCGACTACCCGATAATGATCCAGAGTTTTGACCGTAGTGATTACAAGATCATCGCCACCTTTGTTTATTCCACCAACGATGTAAAACTGATTGCCAATCGAGCCAGCGGCATCAGCACCCCCCAGGATCTCAAAGGCAGGAAAATCGGTACGGTCATTGGAGCTTCCAGTCACTTTTTTCTCGATCAGTTTTTACTCTTCAATAACTTGTCCCTTGCCGATGTTTCCGTGGTCAACGTAAAACCCGAAAACATGCCCCAAGCCTTATTGGATCGCAGCGTCGATGCCTTATCGGTATGGGAGCCCTACGGCTATATGACGGCGCAATTGCTGAAGAACGACGCCATTATTTTTCATAGCGAGGATTATTATCGCGAAACCTTCAACCTGGTCGCCAAGAATGACTTCATCAAGCTTCATCCGGAAACACTGCGGCGCACTTTACGGGCCTTGCAACAGGCCGAATCGTATTTGAAATCCAATATCATGGAAGCACAGCAGATGCTGATGACGCGTTTGGATCTGGACTCCGGATTTCTTGCCTGGACCTGGGATGACCTCAATTTTGAACTGGCGCTGGATCAATCATTGATTAGAACCCTGGAAACTAGTTCTCGCTGGGCAAGGAAAAATCAAATTACCGCGGCGGTCAATGACGTAAATTATCTGGACTTTATTCATGCCACGGCGCTGCAAGTGGTTGAGCCCACATCGGTTTCCATTATTTACTAAGCACCACAGCATCCACCGGCGATAAAGGGCGGTATATGAGCTTACGCAACAAAATGCGCTATATCACCATGGTGTCACTGGCCATTTTAATAATCGTATTTCTGGCCGCGTTCCAACTGACGTCGGTAATCCATGCCTCTATCGAAAACGCACGCACGATGTCTATGATTTCCAAGAATATCAATGAACTTTTGGTACTGTCCCAGGATTTTGGGCTCCATCCCGGCGACCGGGCGAAAACCCAATGGCTACTGCATCATGCCTCCTTGACGGTATTGATCGACGCCGTCTCTTCTGGCGACAGCAAGGAAATACAGGTATTGGAGAATACCATGCGGCACATGGATGTCATGGGACGCCTGTTTGCCAGAATTTCCGCACCCGGGAACACCTGGACCCCGCGCGTGGCCGGCGCCACCGCTAAGCAGGATTTTGACCGATTACAGGAAGCATTGCTGGACCGGGTGTTGGTTGAAAGCCAGGTAATCGCCGATGAATTTTACAAACTTGTGGAGTTACGGCAAGAAAATCTTTCCACGTCCAGTTATCGCGTGAGTCTCATGGCATTTTTTCTCACCCTGTCATTTTCGCTGTTGATTGCCGGCATTCTATTCGAAATCAGACGTAGCATCATCAAACCGGCGAGCCGATTGCACCAGGAAGTCAAGGAAGCTCACACAGCCGGAACTCCATTCCACATCACCGAAATCCGGAACAGCGAAATAGGTGAGCTTGCCATCGCCTTCAGTGATTTGGTACGTCGACTGGCGGCGAGCACGGTATCGGTGCACGAGCTCGAACACCATGTGCAATTGCGCACCACGGAACTGAACAACGCCAAGCTGGCGGCGGAAAAAGCCAATGCCGCGAAATCGGAATTTCTCTCGCGCATGTCGCACGAATTTCGCACGCCTCTTAACGCCATTTTGGGTTTTGGACAGTTGCTGGAATCCGACACTCGCCACAAGCTAACCGAACCCCAGCAGTCGTTCATCAGTGAAATCCTCCAGGGCGGACGGCATCTGCTCCGGCTGATAACCGACGTTCTCGACCTTGCCAACATGGAAGAAGGGAAACTTCACACCGCTCAAGAGTCCGTGAACATATCCCAGACCGTCAGAGATTCGGTAGCCAAGCTGCAATCCATGGCGCAACTCCACCACGTAAGCTTGTGTGACGAAACGCCATCCAATACGATTTATATCGCGCACCTGGATGCATACCGGCTGCAACAGGTGTGCGTTAGCTTGATCTCCAATGCCATTAAATACAACGGTAAAAATGGTGCCGTTGTCGTAGGCATCGCGACACTAAGCACGAATAGGTTGCGTATTACCATCAAGGACAACGGTCCCGGCATTCCACCGCAGTCGATCAAACGGCTGTTCACACCGTTTGAAACAATGAACCATGCTAACCATACCATTGCAGGCGCAGGTATCAGCCTCGCGCTCAGCAAGCGCATCATTGAGCAGATGTCGGGTGAAATCGGCGTAACTAGCATTCTCGCCGTTGGCAGCACATTTCACGTTGATATCCCTTTCATTGAGCAACGACACCTCAAACCCACCTTGGTTTTCCCGAACAAACACACCGCACGCATCGAGCGGTCCCAGCCTGCCATCTACAAGCTGCTATATGTAGAAGACAATGTGGCCAACATACATTTGGTGAAAAGCGTGGTCAAAAAACGCAAGGATATATCATTTTTCGCTGCACAAGACGGCAGGACAGGTCTGGCCATGGCGAGACTACACCAGCCAGATCTGATATTACTGGATATCAGCCTGCCTGACATGAGCGGTCTGGAGGTATTGCGGGATCTGAAAAATTTCAACGGTAACGACTGCGTGCCCGTATTCGCGGTGAGTGCCCATGCCATGCCCAGCGACGTGGCACAGGGACTGGCGGCGGGATTTGATGTCTATTTGGTGAAGCCGCTGAACATCCGCGGTCTTCTCGAATTATTGGCAAAGCACCTGCCGGTTTCGCCCTGTCATGGGAGCATAGACATCAACACCCAGATCGCCCTGCCCACGAGCATATAGCATTCCCCGCCACCATTGCCCGGTGCGCAATTCCCGCGGCGGTACCTGCACTGCTGCGTTTCGTTTGGTTCAATCAAATCCGGATTGCAATATTCCGGACGTCTTGCACCCGCCACGGTCAGCGGGACGGTATCCGTACCCACTTACCTATATTTCCTGCGTAGCGCTACCCGCGGAGAACTTTGATTCATTATCAAAGTCCATGGTTCAGGATTCCTCCGACAAGGTGACGCATACCGCCAACAGTCGCGGATCGAACCCTATTGACATACACAAACAGTGGATATAAGGCTATCAGGAATTTCCCGACCAAATGAAAACTCATGCATTGCCAAACTCGTTGATGCGCTTACAATATACAGATGATGGCTTATTTGTGAATGCATCCATGACCTCACCAATGGTTCGCATTGTAGGCGCCACGCGGTGGCTTCTGCTCGCAGCGCTCGCCTTCCCGCTATTGGCTTGCACGAGTCTTGCGCCGGAACCGGTGCGAGAGGATTTTCCTCATCAGCCCACCGTCGAACAGGCCAGGAATTCCATGAATAATTTCATTGGGCAGCGTGTACGCTGGGGTGGTACGGTAGTGCGCGTGGAAAATCGCGCCCAGGAATCAGTCATCGAAGTGGTAAACCGCGAGCTGGATGCCAGCGCCCGGCCGATCCGTCTGGACCGGAGTGGAGGCCGCTTTATGGCGGTAATACGCGGGTTTATCGATCCTGTAATCTATGAGGCAGGACGTGATATAACGGTGATCGGCACGCTCGAAAAAATCGTCAGCGCTCCCCTGGGAGACTTTTCCTATCAATATCCCCTGCTCCAGGTGGAAAGTCACAAGCTTTGGGAAAAACACCTGCCGCGACCTTACCGCCGGGACCCCTACGGGTATGATCCGTGGTATCCGTGGCATCCCGGCTACGCGCCATGGTGGTATTAACAACGGCGTTGCCCACAGGAGTAATCATGCTAAAACGCATCCCAATCGCACTGCTGCTCCTATTGATCAGCGCTTGCGCCTCCAAACCACTACTGGACCTGCAAGGCATCAACCGTAACGTGACACCGGACGACGCGCGCACGGATATCGCGCTGCACCAGAATGAAAATGTGCTGTGGGGCGGTATTATCGTTGCCAGCCAGAACCTGGAACCGGGCTCCAAACTGGAGATCCTTGCCTATCCACTGGCCTCCAACCTGCGACCGAACACCGAGCAACGCGCATACAGCCGCTTTATCGCCGACTATGACAAATATCTGGAAACCGTGGATTTCGCGGCCGGCCGCCTGGTAACGTTAACGGGGACCTTAATCGATCTGCAAGCCGGCAAGATTGGTGATATGGAATATCAGTACCCGCACGTGAATGCTCATGAAATTCATTTGTGGCCCTTGTCGGGCGAAGACAATCCCAGTGGCAGCCAATTTCACTTCGGTTTTGGCGTGAGTATCCATAACTGAGTGGTAGCTAAGCTCTAATCCATACCGTCGGCTGACACAAGGCTTAAATGGTATAACATGCGCGTTAATCACTATCTACCGCGAAACTTACCTGCACCTTTGGAAGGATTGGCGACGCTGGCATTGGATTTACGCTGGAATTGGGACCATGGCGCCGATGAGTTGTGGAGCTTGGTTGATCCCGAATCCTGGCAGTCCACGGCAAATCCCTGGCTGATCCTGGAAACCGTCTCTGACCAGCGTCTGGTGGATCTGGCTGGTGACCGGCGATTTTTAGACCTCCTGCAACGGCAACTTGACGCCAGGGAGTCGCACTTCCAGGCAGATACCTGGTTTTCCTCGAATTACAGTGATGTTTTTCACGGCCACATCGCCTACTTCAGCATGGAATTCGGGCTCAGTGAATCACTGCCGGTCTACTCCGGGGGGCTCGGGGTTTTGGCCGGCGATAACCTCAAAACCGCGTGCGATCTGAATGTGCCCGTTATTGCCCTTGGATTATTGTACCAGCGAGGCTATTTTCGCCAGTCCATGGATGCTCAAGGCAATCAAATCGAGTTTTATCCCTACAATAATCCTTCGATGCTGCCCGTGGTACCCATGCGGGATCAGGCCGGCGAATGGGTACGTATTGGCGTGGAGTTACCAGGTCGTTTGCTGCGGTTACGCGTTTGGCACGCACAGGTGGGACGCCGCTCTTTGTTGCTGCTTGACAGCAATGACCTGCTCAATGACCCGGGTGATCGCGGTATCACCAGTGAACTGTATGGCGGCAGATCCGAGCAACGGCTGCAACAGGAAATCGTTCTCGGTATCGGTGGCTGGCGCTTGCTGGTACGCCTGGGCCTGGATTGCCCGGTATGTCACCTTAATGAAGGTCATGCGGCATTCGCCATTCTGGAAAGAGCCCGCCAGTATATGCTCGATACCGGACAGGACTTTCACGTGGCGTTACGCACGACGCGCGCCGGCAATTTATTTACCAGCCATACGCCGGTGGCGACGGGTTTCGACAGTTTCGAACGCGCGTTGTTTATGCAGTACTTCGGTGACTACGCAGCCCGATTGGGGATAAGCATCGATGCGCTCATGGCCTTGGGTGACGTCGACGGCGTTGACCATGGCGGGGCCTTCAACATGGCCTACCTGGCCATGCACGGCGCGGGAGCGGCTAACGCCGTCAGCCGCCTGCATGGCGTGGTGACCAGGCAACTGTTTCAGCAGCTGTTTCCCCGGTGGCCGGTGCATGAGGTGCCGGTAGGGTATGTCACCAATGGTGTCCATATGCCCACTTGGGATTCCGCATGCGCAGACGCATTGTGGACTCGAGTTTATGGAAAAGGACGTTGGCGCGGAGTATTGGAAACCGTTGCCTCGGATCTACAGCAACTGACCGACGAGGAACTGTGGCAGTTTCGCACCGTCGGGCGTCAACAGCTGGTCAGCTATTTACGGGACCGCGTCCAGTACCGAAAGATTGCGCGTGAGGTGGGCGAACAAGACTGCCGCGCCAGTGAGCGGGAGCTGGATTTCGATATCCTGACGTTGGGATTTGCGCGGCGTTTCACCGACTACAAGCGCCCGAATTTACTGCTCCATGATCCCGAACGTCTGATGCGACTGTTGAATAATCGGGACCGGCCGGTGCAATTGGTGCTTGCCGGGAAAGCCCATCCCCAGGACCAGGAAGGCAAGCGTTTGCTGCGAGAATGGCAGGAATTTCTCCAACGCAACGGAATCAGCGGGCGCGTGGTCTTTATCGAGGACTATGACCTGACGGTTGCCCAACATCTTGTCCAGGGTGTCGATATCTGGATCAACACGCCGCGCCGCCCTTGGGAGGCTTGCGGCACCAGCGGCATGAAAGTGCTGGTCAACGGTGGCATCAACCTCTCGGAACTCGATGGCTGGTGGGCGGAAGCCTACAGTCCCGAGGTGGGTTGGGCTCTCGGCGACGGCCGTGAGCATGCCGACGTCCGCGCCTGGGACGCGGTCGAGGCGGAACAACTGTATCAACTACTGGAAAACCAAGTGATACCTTGTTTTTATCAGCGCGACGCCGGCGGCTTGCCGCGGCAATGGATCCAAATCATGCGTCAAAGCATGGCGCGGCTGACCGCGCAATATTCCAGCAATCGGATGCTACGACAATACGTCGAGCAGTATTACCTGCCATTGGCGGCGGCCTACCGCCAACGCAGTGCCGGCGTCGGCGCCGATTTGCAACAGTGGCATGACCGGCTAGGTAAACACTGGGGTAATTTACGCTTCGGTGGCATGACCTGGGCACAAAAAAACGACGCTTATCATATTACAACGCAAGTGTATCTGGATGACCTGCTGCCGGATGACATCTGCGTCGAATTGTACGCCGAGCCATCGGCGGATGACACGCCCGCGAGAATTTCTCTGCAACGCGGCGCACCGCTTGCCGGCGCCACCAATGCCTTTATCTACCATGGCACCGCGACGACCGACCGCCTTGTGAACGATTACACCCTGCGGATCGTGGCGGCACATGAAAGCGCCAGCGTGCCTTTGGAAGCCAACTTCATTCTATGGAATCGCTAACCGCCTGCGACATGGCGTCAATACCAGGAATCTCGATGCGCGACCAGGAAAACGGGCGGCTTAGAGATAGCCAAAACGTTGCGCGACAAACAGCACCAGCAAGGTGTAAATACCCGCCAGTACATCATCGAGCATGATACCGGCGCCACCGGGTAGACGCTGATCAATGGCGCGAATCGGCCACGGCTTGAGAATATCAAACAGACGAAACAACAGAAAACCCGCCACAATCCCCGCCACGGTGGGTGGCATCAAGGTCATGGCGACCAGATACCCCGCCACTTCGTCCCAGACGATGACACTGGCATCATGCACACCCAGGGCTTTGGCGGTTTGTCCACATGTCCAGATACCCAGCATGATCGTCGCCAAGGTAACCGCCAGATAGCACCATTGGGGGGTCTGACTCAAGGCGATATGGATAGGAATCGCGACCAATGTACCCGCGGTTCCTGGTGCCCAGGGAC
>JAHECY010000133.1 GCA_024641505.1 Gammaproteobacteria bacterium | reverse complement strand
GTAATGTTCGAGCCATCAGCGATCAACTCAAACTGGCCCGAGGTAGTATTCAAATTAAACTGTTGCCGTTGCGCATACGGGTTTACGGCTTTATTGCTCCCCGGTCCCGCCCAGTTGCAGATCATGCCGCTGATGCTGCCGTCGGTGGTCGCCATGGCGGGACCAAAACCGAAAAAGGCATCGCCCGAGGTGGCGCCGGTTATGCTGTCAACCGCAATCTTTACATTCATGACCCGTGTATGGCTGTCACCCGGCCCCGCTTGCCAGGCATAGGCATAGTTGCCTGCCAGGGTGTCGGTGTCGAACACGGCGCCGAACATATTGAAATTTCCGCTCCAACCGCCGGGGTTACCGCCTGTATTGGTGACTGCAGGATCGATAACAAGATAGTCACCCGTGGTATCCAGTGCATCATCAACCGTCAATGGCGCGACCGTACCGGCACCGGGATAATCTCCTTCCCGGGCATTGATGGTGAGTGGGCCACCGGCGGTTTGACTATAGAACAAGGAACCATTATAGGTACTGTCAGCGGAGCCTGGTGCGCCATTAGCGGTATGGTCAATATAGTAGGTCAGTACGCCAATGAAATCACCGTCCGTGGTTCCCGGCGTATGCACCAGGTTGACGGCAACGTTGCGCGCGGCATTGTTGACACTGACGGCAAACCCCAAGGTATAAGTCCACGTATCAGCCGTTGCGTTCTTGCTGATGCTGGCGGTGGTAAAAGTGGCACCGACGATGCCCGCGTCATTCATCGCTGCCGTGAGATCGGCGCTGGCGCCGGCGGCTGGCATGGCAATGCTGTTCACGGTGGCGGCAGCACGCATCCCGGCCAGAGTCATCAATGCCATTTGAGAACGCTGGCTGATACCGACCATCTGACTGTTCAACTGCGCGGCGGCACAAGGAGTGCTCGAACCGTCGGTGGCTTCCCAAATACCCAGGTCTCCCCCCGGTAAGCCAGAGTATGGTTCTGGAGCGCCCGTCATTGGATCGTTGGCCGGAGGAATGTCTGAGCCATCGGGGTGATTTTGATAATAAAGACTTGGCCCATAACACGGCGCCCGCCCCATCCCCTGAAAAAACATCTGGACATCAAATTCGGTACTCAAGGCTGTGGTCCCCGCCAGGATGCCATTCACCTTGCCGGTGACCGTGGCATATTGACTCTGATTAGTGGCCGCGGCGGCGGACACCATCCGGGCGCTGGCGGTGCTGCGCTCGGTGGGAGGCACGACCGCAAGGCCGATGGGAAATTCGGTGCTGGATTGGCTGGTCGTGTTCTGGTTGGTGCTGCTGGAGTCGCTGCTGTCACTGGAAGAAGAGCATCCGAACAAGCCGACGATCCCGGTCATTAATAACAAATGTAATGCTGTTTTTTATTATTGCGCATATCCCTTGATTTGAAATTTGAGGTCGATATGCGCTTATCGGCAGGAATTACTATCCTTTTACCAATTGGCCGTCATGGTCATCCCAACGCCAGCGATGGTCCGGGGTGAGGTGTACGCCGCCATACCATTTATCAATGGGCTTGAGACTTAACCAGTCAGCGCGGTTTTCCACTACATCCTTGGCATGGTCAGTGGTGGTCACCCGCTGTTCCCCGAATTCCGGCGGCCAGGGGTGACTCGCCGGCAAGTGCAGCGGGCCGCCGTGGTCGGTCTGCAATAACGGCGTATCGCCAGTCATCATATTGTTCATATAAATCCAGAAAGTACTGTCTCCCATGAAGTGTGCCTCTTCCATGGCTTGAAACGCCTCGAAGATTTCACCGGGTCGTTCCTTGCCGGCGTCGACCACCATCAGGATTTGCTGTTCGGTCCGATTCAAGCCGTTACCCGCATAAGGGTACTGTTCCAATTGCCGTAACAAGGCGTCCCCAAGAAATGGCAGCGCATCTATTTTGGTGCGCAGCAGTTTCTCCAGATCCCGGGGATTACTGGAGCGATAGGCGCGCCAGGCATTGCGTGCCACGCCCAGTTGTGCCGCCAGCACCGGTCGTGCATGTTCGATCACGCGCACGATCTGGGGCGGCTGCATGGTGCCCAGGTAGTCATCGGCTTGGGCGAGAAACAGGAATCCTGAACGCATTTTTTGATTGGCGAACCAGTCGAGCAATTGCACCAGTTGCAACTGGTCGTAAAGATCATGCTCAAATAACAGGATCACGCTTTGATAGTCGAGGGATTGCGCGAGTTTGGTATCGCGTTCCCGGAAACGTTGCCGGGTATCGGCAAGGTCAGCCCAGGCGCATTCCGCGATATACGCTGCGCGTTGTTCCGACAATTTTTCCAAATCCAGTCCCGCGGGCACCGGTCCTTCATGCAGCACGTCGTCCCAGGTCAGGATGTCATCGCTGATCCCGCCATGTTCCATCTGGGATTTCGTGGCGCCGCCATTGGTGATATACAAGGTTTTACCGTTGTGTGACAAAGTGTATCCCCTGGGTAACAACCGGCCGATACGGGAACTATCGATTCTACGGTTAATATCGTCCGGAAACTAGAAAACTGCTGATGATCCGGAAATTTTTCCGATCCTGGGTCAGGATGTCCGGCGCAGGAAATGCGGTACGGTCACTGAATCTTTGTTACCCTGTGCCTACAGGTTGATAACAACAAGGCAGCGGCTTTATTGCACGATAGAACACTCTCTACGTCATTACACATAAAGGTAAGGTCATGAGTCTATTGATAAAGGGCGAGCTCAGGGACGACTGGTTTGATAAAACCACGGATTCCGGTGAATATATCCGTCAAGATTCCCAGTTCCGCCACTGGATTACCGCTGATGGTCGATCCGCGCCCGATGGCGCCAAAGCCTACCCGGCCGAGGCGGGCCGCTATCATTTGTATGTGTCCTATGCCTGCCCCTGGGCCAACCGCACACTTATTTTCCGCACCTTGAAAAAACTTGAAACCCTGATTAGCGTGTCGGTGGTGCACCCGGATATGGGTGTCGAGGGCTGGAAGTTTGCCGACTTTCGCGGTGCCACCCGGGACCATGTGCATGACTATGAGTTCATGCATCAGGTGTATACCCTGGCGCAAGCGGATTATACCGGAATCGTTACTGTACCGGTGTTGTTCGATAAGAAAACCAATACCATCGTCAATAACGAATCGTCGGAAATTATCCGCATGTTCAACAGCGCGTTCAATCACCTCACGGGCGATGGCACGGATTTCTATCCGAAGCACTTGCGCAAGGAAATCAATGACATCAATGCCTTTGTCTATGATAACGTGAACAACGGTGTCTACCGCTGTGGATTCGCCCGCACCCAGGCGATTTATGAAGCGGGTTTTGATCAGCTGTTTGCGGGCCTGGAGCGGTTGGAACAGCGCTTGTCACAGCAGCGTTACCTGGCGGGCAACACGCTCACCGAAGCGGACTGGCGTCTGTTCGTCACCCTGGTACGCTTCGATGCCGTTTACTACAGTCATTTCAAATGCAATCTTCAGCGTATTATCGATTATCCCAATCTCGCCAACTACGTGCGTGAGCTGTACCAGTATCCGGGGATACGTGCAACCATCGACTTCGATCACATCAAGCGCCACTATTACTGGAGCCACGACGCGATTAACCCCACGCGTATCGTGCCCAAGGGACCCGCCCTGGATTTCGACGCGCCCCATGACCGCGAGCGATTTTCGTAGGGTGCGTATAACGCACCGGCTTTTTTGACCCCGCTGCGAAAGCATGATGTTTGATTTTATCAAAGACACAAAAGACGGTGCGTAATACGCACCCTACCGCTGGCAGGCCAAGACGGTGTGTAATAGCTGCCCTACCGCTGCCACGCTAAAAACGGTGCGTAATACGCACCCTACTCGCTGCCACACCCTACTCGCTGCCAAGTCAAGAGGATGCTTTTCGTCGGGTCGTATGGGGCGCCGGCTTTTTTTGCTCCGCTGCCAAATGTGATGCCGAGGCGGTCGATTGTGCGCCCCCCGGTAGCGTGCGTATAATAGCATCGGTTGATTGCTGTTATGCATCATAATTCCTTGAAAATTACCTTAGAAAACGCTAAGTTATCCCAGGTCATACCGCCTTTGGAGCCACCCCTTAACCATGCCGAATTTGCAGCATTTGTTTGACAACAACAAAAAGTGGTCGGAAAAAATCACCGGCAATGATCCTGATTTTTTTCAAAAACTGGCGCGCCAGCAGAATCCCGAATACCTCTGGATCGGTTGTTCCGACAGCCGGGTACCCGCCAACGAAATCGTGGGCCTCATGCCCGGTGAGATCTTCGTGCACCGTAATATCGCCAACGTTGTGGTACACACCGATCTCAATTGCCTGTCGGTTATTCAATACGCGGTGGACGTGTTGAAAGTGAAACACATCATCGTCTGCGGACACTATGGCTGTGGTGGTATCAAAGCGGCGTTGACGGACGAGGACCACGGCATCATCGATAACTGGCTGCGTCATGTCAAGGACGTTTGTCGTTATTACAAATCCCAGCTCGATGCCGCGCAGACCTTTGAGGAAAAGTCCTCCTTGCTGTGTGAGCTCAATGTGGTGGAACAGGTCACCAACGTCTGTCAAACCACCATTGTGCAAAACGCCTGGAAGAGCAATCAGGATCTTACGGTGCACGGTTGGATCTATTCCATCAAGAATGGCATCATCAAGGATCTGAATGTGCGCATTTCCGGGCAGGTGGAACCGGAGCTGCTTTCCGGCAAATAACCGTGCACCGCTCTTAAACACCGGGGGTTAATGCTACAGGTTGGCCGGGCGCGACCACGGGTGTCGCCGCGAGTACTTCCAAAGCAGTAACCCGTCCTTTTGCTGTCGGCGCCCGGATTATGCGGCTCACCGCCGCCTGTCATCCACCATCCACCATCCACCACCCGCCACCCGCCACCATCACCGTCACCGTCACCGTCACCGTCACCGTCACCGGGGCCGAACGCTAGATGCCACCTCCTTGTCCCTCTGCCGCTCGGCTGCAATGTTACCCTTTTGTGATAATTACGTGATCAGAGTTTGATGTCTTCGGCGTGAAATAGATCTTGTTACGGTTGCCTGATATCAGGAGGCAACTGATACCCATTCACTGACTTTTTGGAGACAAACAATGTTCAAGACGATGATTCTGGTTTCCGCAATCGCATGCAGCATGATCCTGGCAACCGGATGTGCTTCCACGGATATGCATGATGACGGTATGATGCATGACAAAGAAATGAGCGCCACAAAAATGGAGAAGATGGGCGACATGGAGCATGACGCCATGAAGAAAGACACCATGAAGAAAGACACCATGAAGAAGGACGGCATGTAATTCTACCGACAACGATCCCGCCGCGCCGTGCCACGGACGGGATAAATTGAACGGAGCCACGCAATGTGGCTTCGTTCATTCACTGTTGCAATGTGGCTCCAGGACATAAAGCGATGGGGTCCACGCTTGCAAGATCCCAACGGATGGTCTTGCGATATTCCCTACCCGTCTATGGTTGCCTCGTCGTAGGTAAACCTGGGGTGCGGATCCAGTCAACGCTGGTATCCCACCCGCTCGCTGGTTACCGATTCGCGGTCATCGAATTTATTGATTGGCCACCAAGTTATACTGCTGGATGGATAGCGTCCGAACCCTGAGTGCTTGTTTTGGGTAGCATTTGATTTGCTCGTGAATGCCATCTACTGTATCCAGTATTTTTAAAACGTGGAAATACTTTTGACGAGCTTATTTATAGATTAGAATGCCCAGACAAATAATTAACATCACTCGCAACTTCAAGGTTAATTCGATGAAGGCAATTACTCTCCACTTTAAAGGCAATGGTTTGATCGCCTGTATGGCATGGGCAATCACCCTCTTGATTTTGTTCAGCTCTTCAGCGCAAGCGGAATATGGCGATGTGGTGTTGAACAATTATTCCAGTGACGCCGGTGTGCGACCGGTGATATTTCCCCATTGGTTCCATCGCATTCGGTACAGTTGCAAGTCATGCCACAGCGAGCTTGGCATTGTATTCAAGGCTGGTGCCAGCAAGATCGATATGGCGAAGATCGTCAATGGCGAATATTGCGGTGCGTGCCATAACGGCGTAGTGGCCTGGTCTGTTGAAAATTGCGATCTCTGCCACTCCGCGGCGAATGATATGCCGACGCAGGTGCACATGAGCACCCGGCAAATTCTGCTTAAAGGAGACGCCAAATGATGCGTTTCTCACTGGTCCTGCTTTTCCTCATGATGTTGGCGCCGGTCTCCACCACCCTGGCCGAGAATGACCCAAATCCCTTTAACCGTTTGTTCGTACCGCCGAAAGAACGCATCAAAACTCTGAAGGATGACGGCGTTCACGATCCCCAGGTGCCCGGTCTCGACTTGCTGCAACAACCGGCGGATGCTTTCAAACCGCTGCCGACCAGCAGTGGCGGCAATTATGTGAATTGGGTGACTGCGCTGCGCACCGGCAAGATCAAACCCCGCTACAGTCAGGCTGATCCGAAACTTGAAGCCATGCCCATGGATATGTTCATCGTCATGGAAGTCAAAGGCAGCATGCCAAACGTTTCATTCCCTCACAAGGCGCATACCGAGTGGCTGGAATGCACCAATTGTCACGGCGAAATCTTCGTTCCCAAAAAAGGCGCCAACCGCATGACCATGGCGGAAATTATGCTCGGTGGGAAATGCGGCATCTGCCACGGCAGTGTGGCATTCCCCATTACGGAATGTCGCCGCTGTCATTCGGAGGCAAAACAGGCGGCAAAAACCAGTACCAAGCCCAAGAAATGACGGGCTGGACTGGTGGCGAGCTGCGTTGGCTCAGGCCTGTTACCGGCCTGTTGCTGCTGGCGACATCGATGGCGCACCAGTGCCATGCGGAAAACATCGATGCCGCTAATCTACAAGATGGCCACCATATCAACACGGCCAATGCCCAGAGAAACGGCGTTGGTCAGAATTTTGCGATGTTGGAAAAATTGTTGCAGGATTCTTCTTCCGCCAAGACCATTGTCAACAGCACCAATGAAGAAGCGCACGCCTTGCACCTCCAGTCACTACAACTGCTGACGGAAGCGCGCAGTGCCGACCAAGCGGGCAATGTGGATATCGCGAGTGAAAAAATACAGCAGGCGAAGCAGCTGTTTTTCCAGGCGCTGAAGCTGGCAGGTACGGCGCTCGTCGCCACCAAACAACACAGCGATTTTGACAAGCGTTTTTCCCAGGTGCAAACCATGCTCGATGCCTATGAACGCATCGGCGCGGAGCAGGCCGCGGCCGGTGCGGCAGCGGGTGTGGCCCAGGATGCGAAGAAATTAATGACCTCTGCCCGGCGCCAGTTTGAAGCCAACGATTTGGCGGCGGCAAATCAAGCGCTGGAAGACGCATGGCTTACTATCCGCTTGGCGTTGGTGCAGCTGCGCGCAGGTAAAACGCTGGTGCGTTCGCTCGAGTTTGCCAATAAAGAGGAAGAATATGCATATGAGCTCGACCGTAACAATACCCATTTCATGTTGCTGGAGGTGTTGTTACGTGAAAAACAATCGACAAGTTCACAGCAGTCTGCCATTGATGCGGCTGTCGCCCAAGCGCGTGAATTACGCTCTCAGGGTGAACAACAGGCTTTGACCCGGGATTACGATGCCGCCGTAAAGACGTTGGAAGACGCCACTCGGCAAATATTGCGCGCAATTCGCGCCGCGGGCATTTACATACCCGGTTGACCTGGATTGGCCCGTGAACAAATAGATATCCTGCCACCCGACCGGCTGCTACCAGGTCAATTTCCAGGGCAACACGTTGCTTCGGTGTACGACCTCTTTTCCTTGAAATTGACTAAATATTATTCCATTGATAGTGCAGTGTCTTGACGCAAATTATTTATATTTGTCGTTTTCCCGCAGGCGAATTTTCCTGTATTCCCTTATGATGTCGCCCCTTGTCGGTTTGAGAAAAGGTCATTGCGAAATGTCCGAGTATTAACGCTGTCCGACGGTACCCCCGATGGCGAACGATCTGCGCTGTTGAGTTGCGACGCGCTGTCTGGACAGTCGCATGAGGTGTGGCATGACGCGTTCCTGATCCTGGACTGCGTGTATTTATAGCGGAATCCTGCTCCGAAACGAATCCCGGCAAAAGATGTTTAGACGTATTTCTTATATCAATAGATTTTCTTGTCGGACTATTTCATTTGCTGATATCAAGATAGATTTTTTTGCAGGCTATGCGATTGATGGCTTAAAACAGAGTTTTTTACATAAATTTCTCGGGCACCAGTGATCAAATTATCAGTCATCGTGATTAGTTTTCCTGTTAGATGCAGGCGTTAAAAATCTGCTAAAGTATGCGCGCTCAGGCTGGTGCCGTGTGTTCATGCAGTACCTGATTACCGAGATACAAGGCAAAGCAACGAGGGAGGTAGTACATTTATGATTCGGACACCCTTGCATTCTGGAAAAGATGCAAAGAAAGTCGACGCAAAAATGCTTGTTCTCGTGTGCGCGTTGACCACTTTTCTGGGCGCGTACCACAACAGCTATGCGGAACTGATATTGACCGCGCCACCGCGTGAAACCGCGGAAATCGGCGAGAAAACTTACGGGCCGCTGGCGGAATATCTATCCCAACTCCTGGGTGAGAAGGTTACCTATCGGCATCCCTACAGTTGGCTGGAGTATCAACGAGACGTCCGTAAGGATGTTTACGATATCGTCTTTGACGGTCCGCATTTCGTTTCCTGGCGCATGGAGCATCTCAAGCATGACGTGCTGGTAAAATTGCCCGGCACCTTGGAATTTGTCATCGTGGCAAATAGTGATGATTCGGAAATTGCCGGCATGAACGATTTGGTTGGCAAGTATGTCTGTACGTTTCCTCCGCCAAACTTGGCAGCGCTCATCATCATCCAACAATATCCGAATCCGGTTCGTCAGCCTGAGCTTTGGGGTGTAGCCGGTAGTTTTAATGATGTCTATGCGGCATTGAGCGCCAAAAAATGCAGCGCTGCGGTATTTCGCTCCAACTTTTACTTTGGTAGTTTGAAGCCGGAGGAGCGTGCAGGCCTCAAGGTTTTGTTCAGTAGCAAGCCACTGCCTAATCAAGCGATCTCCGTGAGCAAGCGTGTGGGAACGGAAGAAAAATTGAAAATCATCCAATCACTGGGATTGGAAGAAGGAAGGCGTGCTTTGGAAAATATCACGGCACGTTTCTCCGGCAGCAAAACGTTCATCACGGCCAAAAAAAATGAATATGTTTCGCATAATCTTTTGCTTGAAGGTGTGGTGTTTGGTTGGTAATCCCCATCGGGGAATCGCATATTTACCACGAGGTATGCGGCACGCAACAGAAAATGTGTAGATGTATCTTACTTATACCTAATCAGAAAGAAAACGTAGCTATCATTCAGTAAATTGATTACATTTGCGATCATGTGTTAAGCTGATTTTAATTTGTAACTCCTATAAAGATTATTATCAATCATGGAAGGGTAATGATGACAGGAACCGCAAAATATCTGCCTGATAATTTTCTGTTCGATACCGGTGGGCAGCAAAAGACTCTGGATGCTGGCGCCCAGGCCAAGCAACTACTTATTATGTTGACCAGCGGTAATGAAGACATGGGAAAACGCGCCACGCTGGCGTTCTCCGCCGCCTGCTCTTCAGTTGCCATGGAGAAGCCGACGTCGGTGTTTCTCGTGGGGGACGGGGTTTTCTGGGCCTATGCCGGCAATATAAAAGGCGCCAAGGTTGACGGATTCCCCGCCTTGTATGAGTTGATGGAATTGTTCATGGATCTTGGTGGCTGCATTTCGGTGTGTTCAACGTGCAGTATCACCGGTAGCTGCAGCATTGATGGTTCTGGTGATGCGTCGCGGAACCGGTTGATGCCGAATATCCAGCAGCAAGGATTCGCCTCTGTTATCAACTATGCCCAGCATGGATCAAGCCTTACTTTCTGACTCGGTTATTTGTCGTGTTGATGAAGAACTATCGAGATATGCTTACGGTTTCATCGCACTGCAAGGTATTGCCC
>JAHECY010000132.1 GCA_024641505.1 Gammaproteobacteria bacterium | reverse complement strand
TGTAACGCAGGTCGCGCGCGCCGCCCACCACGCTGTAACGCGACAACTGGCCGTCCTGGTCGTAGCCGCGGCTGTTGACCACGCCGTTACCGCTGGTCCAGCGGTTGACCGGACCAAACGGCTCGTAGCCGATGGCGCTCACCAAAGGTCCGCCATCCAGCGCCATGCCCGTCAACTGGCCCTGGGTGTAGCTGTAGGTGATGATGTGGCCACCCGGCGTGGTTTGACTTACCAAGCGCCCGGTCAGCGGATCGTAATCGTAGCTGGTGGTCAGCGTCACCCCGGTCTGGGTCTGGCTCCTGGACTTTATCCGCCCATGGCTGTCATAGCTCCAGCGCGTGACGCCACTGACATCGGTGAGCATGCTGATGCGTCCCACGGCATTGACGCCCGTGTCATATTCCAGCAGGGCGGTGCTGCCGTCTTGATAGGTCACCTGGGTGAGACGATTCAGCGCGTCGTAGGTGAAGGCCGTGGTCTTGCCGCGCGCGTCCATCTGGGTTAACACATTGCCCGCGTCGTCGAACTGCGTGCTGAGCGTTACCCCGGTGTCCGCGCTGGTCAGCTGCGTGCGGTTGCCCAAGCCGTCGTAATTGTAGGTCGTCACCACGCCGCGCGGATCCTGCACGCTGGCCAGATGGCCGGCCGCGTCATAGCCCTTGACCACGGTGCCCTGCAATTCGTCGGTGGTGGTCTCCAGCCGGTTGAGCGCGTCGTAAGTATAGTACACATTGTGCAGCTCCGGATCGCGCACGTGCTTGAGGTTGCCGTTGTCGTCGTATTCCAGATAGTCCGTGCTCTGGTTCGCCGCGCCCAGGCTCTGCTGCAAACGATTAGCCTGGCTGTACACTAATGTATGAGTACGCGCCAGCGTTCCCGCCGGATCGTAGGTCTCGGTCTGTTTGCGGTTGCCCAACCCGTCCAGCGTATAGTGGATGTGATTACCCAACTGATCCTTAATATCCGTCAGGCGCTGCGCCGCGTCGTACGTGTAGTCAAGGAACGCGCCGTCGGCCTGGGTGACATGTTGCAGATTGCCCACCACGTCGTAGTCGTAGTCGGTCACTTCGCTGCCTACCGTCACGATATCCGGCCTTCCCCGGAGATCGTAGGTGAGCGTGGTCACCAGCCCGTTGGGAGTCTCGATCCGGCCCTGCCGGCCATGGGCGTCATACAGCGAGTAATAGGTCACGTGGCCCAGCGCGTCGTGCACTTCCGCCAGGTTGCCCGTTCCCGGCTCGTACACATAACGGGTCACGTCGCTGACGTCGGTGCGCGGACCGTCCACCGTCTCCAACAGACCCGCCGGCGTGTAGGTGTAGCTCACGGTACGCGTGTTGAGCATGGCAAAATCCGACCGCGCCAGGATCGCCGCGCAGGTCTTGGACGCCGCCGTGGCGAATTTCGCCGCGTCGCTGGTGTCGATGACGGTGCGCCCGCTCAATTGGCCCGCAGCGTTGAACGTCAGGCTCACCGTGCGCGTGGGCTCGATGCTGCACACCGGCACCCGCAGGCTGGCATGCCACTGTGTGATAACCGTGCGCGCCTGCGGGGTGCCCACCGCGTCGATGCGCTGCTCCACCAGACCGCGCGCGTTGTAGTTCAGGTCGGTCACGTTGCCGTTGAAATCCGTCACGATATCCGGAAATCCATTGGCATCGAAAGTCGTGCTCGTGGTGCCGCCGCCACAGGCTCCGCAAGCCGGTCCCAGCACCGTACTGGTCTTCTTCTGCCCGTTCTGGGTGCTGTAGGTATAGGTGCGCGCCTGGCCCAGAGCGTCGGTGATGGTGGTGGTGCCATCGGCGTTGAACGCCAAGGTGGTACTCTCCGCGCCTAACGCGTGGGTGCTGGACTTGCCCCGGCCTTGCGCGTCGTACGACCAGCTGGCGAAGCGGTTGCCCTTCTCGTCGATCACGCCGGTCATCGCGTTGGCGTAGACCGCGTCCTCATATAAATACTGGCGCGTGCTGGCATCCGGATTGGTCACCTGCCACAAGCGTCCGGCGGCGTCGTAATCGTAACGATATACCTTGCCCGCCGAATCGGTCAGGGTTTGCACGCGACCCTGGCCGTCATAGCCAAACTGCAGGCTGCGACCGAAATCGTCACTCACCGTGGCCAGGCTGCCATCGGGATTGTAGCCCAAGGTCTGGCTCAGCCCCAACCGCGTGCGCACACTCAGTAAGCGGCCCGTAGCGTCATAACTTTCCACCGTGTCATCGGCGTCGATCAGGCGCCAGCCGCCGGCCGTCGATTCCAGCCTATCCACCACGCCCGCCCGCGCCTGCCAGCCGCCGGCCACGCTGGTATACGTCAGCGCATTGCCCTCGGCCCGTTGCGCCGTGGCCAGGGTCTGACCCGCCACCGTCATCACGCTGATGGAGCGATCGAAATTATGCCGCCAGGCCGAACCCAGGCGCGCGGTGGTCCCAAGGCTGCTGTTGTAGTGCCGCTGGAATGCCAGCGGCATCGGGCCCGCACCAACATAGTCCAGCTCCGGCTGGTACTTATTACCCGTGGCACCGTTGATCGGGTTGCTGGCGTTGTTGATCGGATTGCTGGCGCTCATGTTCGGGTCGTCCGAACACAACGCACCGTCCAAACCCGCGCCACGATTAAGGTCGGGATTGTAGTCGTAGACCTCCACCGTCGTGGCCACCGGCAGGGAATCGCCGTAGCCGTCGTTGACGATCAGAGTAATGGTATAGGTGCCCTCCGCGTCATAGATGTTGTTCGCGGAATCACCGGTGGCGGTGCCGCCATCGCCAAAATCCCAGGTATAGGTGAGTGTATCGCCGTCGGGATCACTGGACAGGGAACCATTAACAATCAACGGGTCACCGACTCCCGCTTGATACGGGCCACCCGGATTGGCAGTGGGCATTTGATTGACGGCAATATCCACCGTGGTGTTGGCCGTAGCAGTGTCAACGCTGTCACTGACCAGCACGCTGACATTGTAGGTACCGGATTGACTGTAGACGTGGCTGGCGAATTCGCCACCGCCAGGCGTGGGATCATTCCCGTCGCCGAAATCCCACAGAAAGGTCAACTGATCGCCATCGGGGTCGCTGGATTTCGAAGCATTGAATATCACAGCCGCATTGATGCGGCCGAGATATGGCCCGCCGGCGTTCGCGATCGGCGCCCGGTTGGCGTCGGTAATGCTGACCTCGGCGGTATCCGTGCTGAATAGGTCCCCATCGCTAACGGTTACAGTAGCTAAATACACGCCCGGCGTGGCGTAAGTATGCACGGGCGCAACTCCGGGCGCACTGCCACCATCACCGAAATCCCAAAGATAAATTAATTGGTCGCCGTCAGGATCGTAAGATAAGGCTGCCGTGAACTGCAAAGGTTCGTTGGCACGCGCCGTATACAACGATCCCGAATCAGCCACCGGCGCGCGGTTTGCGACACTTATAAACGCCGTAGCGACATCCGTGGATGAAGCCATACCGTCGCTCACCGTCAAGATCACGGTAAAGGTGCCATCGGTGATGTAAGTATGCGTGGGTGCGACACCCGTGCCGGTGGTGCCGTCGCCGAAATTCCAGGTGTAGGTCAGCGGATCACCGTCCGCGTCATACGACAAGAATGCATTGAAATAGACCGGTTCCAGCGCACGCGCTGAATACAGACCACCGGCATCGGCCACCGGCGGCGTGTTGCCCGGATCGACGGTAATGGAGAAAGTAACACTATCGGTATCCAAACCGTCGCTGGCAATCAGCGTAATGCCCGAATATACATCGCTGGAACCATAGGGCGGAATACCCGTGATCTGGCCATTGGCTGGATTGAAGTACGCCCAGTAAGGCAAATTGAGAACTTCATAGGTAATCGGGCTGGGATAGTTGTCCACATCCAGGGTTTGGGGCGTATAGATGTAGTACTGACCTTCCACCGAGGTGGTGGGCGGGTAGTTGATGATGATCGGGAATTGATTAACGTGCAAACACCGGAATCCGTCCGGCGCGGGCTCGTGGTAGATACTGCAATCGAAATAATCCACGACTTGCGTAGCCAGCATGTCATGATATTCATCGCCGACAAACACTGGCAGAATCCAGCATTCGTGCACCGCAGTGTAGTCGATTTCCCGAGCACCGGAACCGGCATAGGTGGTATCCCACCAGCCGGAACTGTAGTAAGCGTACGCGCCGTAACAGAAATAGTTGAAACCGTCAGATATGTACTGATTGTGCCCCTGAATGAAAGTGCTGTAGATACTGCTTTCCGTTGCGTTGAATATGGACCCTACCCGGTAGCAGGAAATCTCCTCCGCTCTGCAATCCTGCAAATAGGAGACATATCCGCTGGAAGGAACGTAGTCGTGGGCCACAACCGCGCCGCTCACCGACAATGCCCCGATCAACAACGCCCATCGCCACATAGCCAGCAACACAGTTCTCACGTCATTCATGGTCTATCCATTTTAATTGTTGTCGTTAAAAACCACCGCCAATTGTTTACCTGGCGCAGTTACGCGTCAGATAAATTTCAGGCCACTTCAATTTACACGCAAATTCTTTTAATAAGGGTTCAATTCATACCCCGAAGGCCAGTCAGGCAAGTCACCCCCAGGTGCCGGATCGCTGAGTTTTCGTGCATATTTGAATTAAACGGCGCTGCACCGAATCCAAGCAAATACCGGCAATGCTGGGCAAATAGTGACATTCGTGGGTAGATGAGTAGGTATTTTGACGGACACCCTGACCACCGTTGGATATGTCAATCCACCCGTCGACTATCGGCGCGCCGCTACCGTAACAATAGAAAGAAGCGCCATCATCATAAAATTGATTGTGGGACTGTAAAAACGTACTGAACAAACCATTCTCGTCGATTCTGAAAAACGAGCCGGACGGAGTACAGAAAACTTCTCCGATGCCGCAATCCTGGAAATAAATAGTGTACGCACTCGGTGGCACATAGTCGTGCGCCTGAACATTGGATATTGGATCCAGGAAAGACAGCGAAATCGCCGCAAAAAAAAGCCCAACACGTGAAGCACGATGACGTCGAGCACTACGCAGCGCTAACATCGTGGCATGGAGCATATGTTTTAGTGCTTCAACAACACCGGAGATTATCGCCTTTACTCCGGCCATTCCACCCAGCCCGGAAACTCCCAATGAACTCGAATCCATGACCCCCCCTTTCCCTGTAAATTTTTTCCCGGTGAAACCGCGCACCGCCACATGAAAGCGATACTTTAGATCACTAAGCGTACTCTCAAGGTCGTCATGTGAGTGTAAAATAATCCGGTCACACTCACTCTTTCGTTATTATTATTCTCTACACAAATAGAATAAGCTGCTGTATCGAATATCTCGTTACAACGAAGATCCCGGCAACACGTTCTGGCAATGAAACTGGTAAAAGACAAAACCAACAGACGAATGATGTTCAGCGGAAGAAGGCGATGCCATTGAGGAATTGCAAAAGAATAGTCCAATGAATCGGACGCACGGAAATACCCCCTCCTACCCCACTCTTTTTCGCAGCCCCCGAACAACATACAACATTATTCCCATTATTATTTTCAGGCACTCGTTGCGCGATGGCCTGCTTTTTATTAAATTTGCTGTTAGATGATCAAGCAATCTAAGGATAACTGCTACAACGCAAAGCATTATCCTGACGGTTATAATTGCAGTCAATCAAATTCTATATTCGATTAAACAGGCTCTAAAGCGGATGATGCAATTTCAATCATCGATCGGTATCAAATATGTCGGCCAGAAATGGACTCCAATTTTTAGCTCTTAAGAAAAATAAGCAGGTAAAAATATGGAAAGAAAGGTCCCAATGTAATATACATACAGCCGTGATCACGGGAGGACCATCCTGCGCCCCGATTCCGAGACGATAAAAGCACAACCAGCCAACCATTGATCAGAAAAAAACCAGGGTGCACCTAAAGACTATCCTTAGTCGTGTCTAAAAACTCAAATGTTATGTGTATGGCGCCATCCATTGGGAAGCGATTGGTGTTGATTAGATTCAGTGGTAACGGGGCCACCAGCACCTGATCCTGGCACCAAATAGATGCAGCTTGCCGACAACTTTTACGGGTTGGCAACAAGTGGAAAGCAAAGACCGTGTGGGATTAATTGTGGTTCGGCAAAGTGCAGACCGCGGAATTGCACTATCTCTGTAACGATATGTGGAAACCCTAGCTAAAGGTGATTTCCAAGAAGGCCGTGCATGCTATCTACATTCCGGACCGGTTTCACATCATGGCCAATTCGAGCAAAGCCATTGATCAAGTTTACGCGTTGGGGGCGAAAGCACTGAAAGACAAAGACTATGGCCCGGAGTTGACGAAGGACCGTTGGCCGCTTCTCAAACGGCCAGACACTTTGACGAGAAACCGGGTAACAAGTTGGCAGAGGCCCCCTGCGGTATAACTGGCGCTCGATCAGGAGCTATCTTTGTACTTTGTTTGGGAAAAATAATTGTTGTGTAATACGCACCCTTACAGGACTTCGACGTGTTCCTGCTTGAAATCGCCGATGACGATGGTAATGCGGTCTCCGGATTTGACATAACCGGACGGGTTGCCGAAAAAGATGAAGTAGTTCTTACCTTCCTGGGCGAATTTAGGCGTGGAACGGATGGCGCCGATTTTGGGGGATACGGGCACCGCGAACTTACTGCCGGATTTCTCATGCACCACATAGGGGTCGATCTTGCGGCTCATCAAAGGCGTGGCTTTTTCCACGTCGAGCACTTTGAACTTGAAGCTCATCATGTAGTTGGCTGCCGTCAGGTGTACGCTGTCGATTTGAATACCGTATTGTTGCTCCATCGAGGAACGGGTATTCACCGCTTCGGTTACCGGCGCAGACACGTTTTGCTCCGGTGCAGCCGTTTTGCCGCCACCCGTTGCACAAGCGGTGAGCAGCATCACAGCGGCCCCAAAGATGATCGACACCCTCATTTTTTTAACACAATCCATAACTTGCTCCTACTTTGCTTGCCAGCTCCCATCACCTAAACTACACATGTAGATACAAATTATAATTGTTAGAATTGCCCCTAATTGTGCTTCTGAATCAAGAACCACGCATTAGTTCGTTTATCACACTTCACAACCAGCCCTTACGCTATTTCAGAGCTACCATCATCCGAATACAGTTCGGCTACTAATTGTTTGTCTAGAATTCCGGTTTAACGTTTCTTCAGTTCAACGCACCAGACCCGATGGTCCGGGCGGTTTACCCAGCAACAGCCGGAATGTGCCATAGTCACCTAAGTTGACGATGCCATCGCCGTTGAAATCGGCATCGGGATTTGCGGTACCCAGGGCCAGCCTGAATATTCCGTAATCCCCAAAGTTGACGATACCATCATTGTTCAAATCGGCATCGCACGCGTTGCCGTAGCCATCGGCATCGGTGTCACGCTGATCGGCATTGGCCGTAAGAATGCAGGTGTCACTTCCATCAAACGTACCGTCACTGTCGGAATCCACCGGTAGAGTAAAGAACGCATCGGCGATATTCATCAAACCGTAACCGGAATCATTGTCAGTGCCCGGATTCAGAATATCCAACGCGGTGGTATCGATCGCGGATTCCATCTCCGCCACGGTAATAGAGGGCAATGCGCCGCGCAGCAAGGCCATGGCACCTGCCACATGGGGTGCGGCGAAAGACGTACCGGACCCATAAACGTAGGTTGCCGGAAATGCTCCGCCTCCGGTGAGTTGCGCAAACTTTATGTTCACTCCCGGTGCCACCACATCAGGAAATACTTTGCTGCCGCAAAGTGTAGGACCGCGGCTGCTGAAAGAAGCGATAGTAGCGGTTTGGTCGACCGCGCCTACCGCGTAGGACACCAGATTGGTTGCGGGGCTCAGACCGGAAGGCGACGTGGGCCCGCTGTTGCCGGCGGAAAACACCACCGCAATGTCCAGATTCTTCAGGACCTGTATTGCCGCCTGAAATGTGGTATCACAGACATTTTCCGTACCTGTCTGCCCCCAGGATGCGTTAACGACATCGGGCGCGTCATCGGTAGCGAGATTACCGTCGGGATTGGTCAGCCACTGGAACGAGCTATTTATAGCGGACAGTGTACTGGTGCCGGCATCATTGAATAGCTTGACCGCGATCCATTGGGCGCCGGGCGCCATCCCGATCGAGGAGCCACCGGCGTCACCACCGATCATGACACTCATGGTACCAGTGCCATGGCCATTAACATCCGCCGGTGTGGCATGCTGGCCAAACGGATCGAACCAACTGTTGGTGCCGCCGCGCCAGCGGTTTTTCAAATCCAGATGATTGATATCCACACCAGTGTCCATATTGGCGACGACCACGCCCTGGCCTGTGTAACCGATGGACCACAGAGTATTGGTCTTGACCATATTGATATTCCATTCCGGCGGTGCAAAGGTCGCCGGAATCGGGGTCGCCAGGGTAACAACAGCGTCCAGATCCACGGTGTCCACCAGGGGCCGGGCTGCAAGACCTGATACAAGAGAAACGGGAACATCCGCGGCAAAGCCGTTGATGATCCAGAGGGGCTTGATATTCAAACCGCTGAATTGGGACAAACCCGCCAGTGTTAACTGCCGGTTGTTATTGGCGCCTGCCTGCAAATCCTGCAGTACTCGTGCACGGAATTGACCGCGAGACAGATTTTTGTATTTTACCCTAAGAGCTGCGAAGTTGGCGGCATTGCGCAGCCGGACAATGACAGAAACCGTGTCATTCATATTCAAGGTCTGGATTTCGGCTTGTAACCGGGGCGTGATTACCCCGGCTTCGGCCGCTACTCCCCATACAACTACCAGGAAGAAGATTATTTTGCTAACCACTTTCATGACCGCGATCCCGATACAACAACAGGCGCCTGCTTCCAGGCACCTGTCATCGGTTTTAACACTCAGCTAAAGGACTTGCGTCGATTACGCCAACTTGGCTTGAGCTTTGCGACGGGACAAACCCACCAGACCCATCAGAGCGGAACCCAGCAACCAAATGGCCGGAGGAATTGGAACGGCAGAAACGGCAATAGTCCCAACATTGTTAAAGGTGACGGTATTGAAAGCGCCATCATAGGCCTGCCACAAACCGGTATCTGCGTAGATGGAGACCATAGAATTGCTCAGCGCATTAACCGTGAACGTAAGTGTGGTCAACAGCAAGTCACCTGCTGGAGTCGTTGCGGTGATTTTAGTCATAGGTACTACTTCCCCGAGACCAGAAGTACAACTTGTGCATAAAGAATCCCCGGTAACACCGGCATTAAACTCGAAATTTTCGAAATAAGTGGCATTTGGCGTACCACTAGTCAGCGAAACAACGGCTGGATCAAAAGCGATGAAAAAGCCACCACCCAGGAAGTCAGCAGGCAGACCCAATCCTAAAAGGTCCACACTGAAGGTACTGCCGATTACGGAAGTAGTCACACCAACGTTTGAACCTACGACACTTGAGCCGGAGTTCGCTAAACCAATCGTTGCAGCACCTGCGCTTTGAATTGACGCAAACCCGATGGCCGCAGTCAATAATACTGATTTAAAAGACAATAACTGAAAATTCATACCATTGTACCCCTATTTGTGAGTGTTTTTCCTAGAATGCTTATTGTACTGTCCCTTGACGCGATTAAAGGTAGGGAAATCCTGTATTTCCATTATGCGACTCCCCTACCTTTCCATAAAACTCGTAACAAATTAAGGCAATACGCCTGCAGGTCCTGGTACTTTTCCAATGGAGCCCCGCAAAATTCCGTAATCAGCTGTATTGACCACCCCATCTCCATTGAAGTCCGCGTCAGGACTCTGAGAGCTTAAAGCGTTACGGAATAATCCATAATCACCTACGTTTACCATGCCGTCGTTGTTCAAGTCCGGATCACAAATATTGCCAAATCCATCCCCATTGGTATCCCGCTGATCGGCATTGGCCACCAGGGTGCAGTTATCGGACGCATCGGCAATACCGTCGCCGTCGGTATCCGCTGCAACCGCTAATACACCAAAAGTACTACCGGGATTCTGC
>JAHECY010000131.1 GCA_024641505.1 Gammaproteobacteria bacterium | reverse complement strand
CGAGTGCTTCGGTGAGGCAGGCGGTGGCCTGTTGATAATCATCCGCCCGTCGGTAGGCCATACCTAACTGAATCAGAGCATTGCGCATCTTTTCACGGTCACTGCCAGTGCGCAGCGCTTCGATGACGTGGCGCATGTCGTCGACGGCGCCTTGCGTTTGTCCGGCCTGGGCGCGTACGGTGCCGCGTTGTTCGTAAAGGGCGACGCGTTGTCCTGCATCCTGGGACTCGGGGTGTGCTTCAGACAACGAAATGGCGCGATCCAACCAGTGTAGAGCAGCGCGCAACGCGAACAGGGTTTGTGAATGTTCAGCGGTGCGCTGCAAGTAGTGAAGCGCTTTTGGCCACTGGTGCGCGCGTTCGTAATGCTCCGCGAGCAGGGCGTCACGCTCGTGGGCGGCGTCATCAGTGCGACGTTCCAGAACTTCCGCGACAGCCCGGTGCAGCATGCGGCGCCGCACTCCGCCGATATCGAGGTAGACAACTTCACGAAGCTTGTCATGGCTGAAGTCATATACGCCGCCTTCAGCTTCTTCCCGCAGTAAACGTCGCTTGACCAATTCCTCAACGGCATCCAGTACCCGTGCTTCAGACTCGCGTGTCGCATCAAGCAGGATATCGAAGTCAAAACGCCGGCCGAGCACCGCGGCGGCGTCGAGTATCGGTCGGATTGTTTTGGGCACATGGGCCAGCCGCACACGTACGGCGGCACGTAACGCGTCCGGGAGCAGGCCTGGAGCGCCATCGCCACGAGTTTCCAGTTGTGTTTCGCCGGCGCTCAATGACTGCAGGATCGACATCAGGAAGAATGGATTGCCTTCGGTCTCGTGGTGCAGACGTGCGGCCAAACCCGGAGTCGCAAGTTTGTCATCCGCAAATGCCGCGATTATGGCTTCAGTATCGGTATGACCGAGGCGAGCCAGGGTCAAGTGGCGGGCCTCGGTCTCACGGCGTAAGCTCTCGATCAACTGTGCGAAACGCTGGACGTTGTCAACGGCTTCATCGCGATAGGCGTAGATCACCAGTACCGCGCGTCGCGCGGCATGACGCGCCAGGTAATGCAGTACTTGCGCACTGGCATCGTCGGCCCATTGCAGGTCATCGACCATGAGTACCGCGGGGCGATTACCGAGCGAGGCCTCGATGAGCTGGTCAATCGCGCGCGACAGCCGTGCCTGCCGTGCCTCCGGGAAATCATTTGATAGCACGGGCAAATCCGGGAATTGCTCGCGGATCTCCGGTACCAGGGCGGCGAGTTCCGCGAGCGATACCGGTGCCAGGGCTCCCAGTGACGCACTGGAGATGCGCTGCAGCGCGCGCGTTACCAGCTCGATTATGGGTTGGTACGGCGTTGCATGCTCGATTTCGTAGCAGTGGGTCGCCAGTGTCGGTAAGGATCGGGTGTGCGCATAGCTGGCGATTTCGCGCAGCAAACGACTTTTACCGATCCCCGGTTCGCCTTCAATCAGGACGGTATAGCCGGTACCGGTGGTAAGTCGCGCCACCAGGCCAATGAGCAAACCATATTCGTTGCCACGACCTATCAGGGGTGTAGCATCGCCGGCGGTATCGCGCTTCGTGTCGGATGCGGTACCTGGCGCTGCGGCGGTGTTGGATGCCGTCATGTCGACACCCAACGCCACCGGCGCTACCTGCAGATGGTGGGTGGCGTGCAGCGCCCGCGCAGCGTCAAGAAACGCACGTTGCTCTTCCTTGGGAATCTCCAGCGATCTGGCAAGGCGTGCCGCGAGCCCCCGTGACGGGCGCCGCTCGTCGGCTTCGATTTTCCTGATAGTGAATCCCGAACAGCTTACTCGCTGAGCGAGCGCCTCCTGAGTAAGGTCCAGGGCTTTGCGCCGACGCCGCAACCAATAGCCAAACGAGTGAGTCCGGTCCTCCACGTCGATGGAACCCCCTAGAAATCCAGCGTATTTGAGTCTAGCAGTTTCATCGGCGACTTTGTCCCGCTTTTTGTCCCGCTTTGGGTGACCCCCTGAACCCACTCCTGGGGTGAAATAGTGCCGTCACTGAGTGCTGGGTTGCGGTACCACAAGCAATCCCGGCGACACATAACCACAAATACAAAAGGAGAATAACCATGTCAGCAGTCATCAACACTTCCACACCTGCCAGCGATTTTGCCGCCGTGAAGACTAAACAGCAACTCGCATGGTCCGCCGGAGACTATGCCGTGGTAGGCACCACGTTGCAAATCGTCGGCGAGTCCCTTTGTGAGGCCCTCGATTTGCGCGCTGGCGAGCGTGTCCTCGATGTTGCTGCGGGCAATGGCAATGCGTCTCTGGCGGCCGCGCGTCGCTGGTGCGATGTGATATCAACCGACTATGTGCCGGCCTTGCTTGAGCGGGCCCGTGCCCGAGCGGGTGCCGAAGGCCTGCCGGTACAATTCGAACATGCCGATGCTGAAAATTTGCCCTATCCCAACCATTCTTTCGATGTTGTCTTGTCGACCTTTGGTGTGATGTTCACCCCGGACCAGGACAAGGCCGCGGCGGAGATGGTGCGCGCCTGCAAACCCGGCGGTCGCATCGGTCTCGCCAACTGGACGCCTGCCAGTTTCATTGGTGAGTTGTTCAAATTGATGGGGCGTTATGTGACACCGGCGGTTGGTGTGAAATCGCCCGCGCTCTGGGGCACCGAAGCGCGTCTGCGCGAGCTTTTTGGAGAACGGCTGGACACGATTACTATCGAACATCGCCACTTCATGTTCCGCTATCGCAATGCGGCCCATTGGCTGGAGGTGTTTCGCACCTTTTACGGTCCCATGCACAAGGCGTTTGCGGCGCTGGATACCGCCGCTCAGAAAGCGCTGGCTGATGACTTGATTGCGCTGACAGAAAAGTTCAACCACGCGACCGATGGCACCCTGGTAATGCCCGGCGAGTATCTCGAGGTGGTCATCACCTGTAAATAATGCGCCCGTGAAGTGAGCTGCATGAAGCAACCGGACGCGGTCGCGCGTCCGGTGCATGCCCTAAATTGCACCCTGCGAATTAATGGAGCAGACTTATGTTTATGATCGATTTTAAACAACTTAACTGGTGGTACTGGCTTGCGACCGCAGGTCTGCTCACCGCCGGGGTGGTGGGTTACCCATTGGGGTTCCATCTGGCCATTAGTCTCTCACTCGTGCAACTGATCCATTTTTTATTACAGGACAGGATAGAAATCCATGGGAAAGCGATTTGGCAGTATCTTGGATACCATCGGTAATACACCGGTGATTCGCGTCAATAAGTTGGGCCCCAAGGGGATCAACCTCTATGTCAAGGTGGAGTCCTTTAATCCGATGGGATCGGTGAAAGACCGGTTGGCATTGGGGGTGATCGAGGACGCCGAACAACGCGGTGTACTCAAACCCGGGCAAACGATCGTTGAAGCGACCAGTGGCAATACCGGTATCGGTCTGGCCATGGTTTGTGCGCAGAAGGGCTATCCGCTGGTTATCACCATGGCCGAGAATTTCAGCGTGGAAAGGCGCAAGTTAATGCGTTTTTTTGGCGCCAGAGTGGTGCTGACGCCGGCGGATCAAATGGGTTCAGGCATGGTAGCGAAGGCCGAGGAGTTGGCCACAGCACACGGTTGGTGGCAGCCACGTCAATTTGAGAATCCCGCAAACGCGGAGGTTCATGCCCGAACCACCGCAATGGAAATCCTTGAGGATTTCGCCGATATCGCGCTCGATTACTGGGTCACCGGTTTTGGTACCGGCGGCACGCTGAACGGTGTTTCCCGGGCGCTTAAGGCGCAAACTCCGCGCACCCGGATTATCGTCTGCGAGCCCGACAATGCCGCGTTGTTGGCCAGCGGCATCGCACAGGTAAGAAATGATGATGGTTCGCATCGCGGTAGCCATCCGCGAGCGCGGCCGCACCTGATGCAGGGCTGGTCCCCGGATTTCATTCCGCGGCTCGCGGAGCAGGTCACCATGGCCAATCGCATCGACGGCTACGTGCAGATTGACGGCAGGGAGGCGTTGCGATGCGCGCGGGAACTGGCGCGACAAGAAGGCATATTTGTTGGAATATCGGCAGGTGCCACATTTTCCGGCGCCTTGCGTGTCGCCCAAGGCGCATCACCGGGCGCCAATATTCTGTGTATGCTGCCTGACAGCGGCGAGCGCTATCTCACCACGCCGTTGTTCGAGGACATTACCGTTGAGATGACCGCTGAAGAACTGGAATTGTCGCGCTCGACGCCGGGATACCGCTTCGATATCGCGCCGGTGTCGGTACCACCGCTCATGGACACTGCAGGCGTCGAGGATGCAGCGGCCGCCGGCGAGATCGACGCCATATTGGCCGACCATAATCAGCCCGTTGTGATGTTTGCCTATGAGTGGTGCGAATTCTGCAATGCGGCACGCATTATCTTTTCAACGTATGGCATTCCCTATACCGCGATTGACCTGGACGCGGTGGCTTATCAGCAAGATAGGCGAGGCGACAGAATTTTTGAAACGCTCAAGCGCCGAACCGGGTCGGTGACATTGCCACAGATCTTCATCGAGGGCGAATTCGCCGGCGGCTGTCTTGATGTGTTCGACACCCTGAGGTCAGGCCGGCTGCACACCCGTCTGCGGGACTGCGGTGTTGCCATCGATCCCTCGATCACCGTTGATCCCTATGAAAGTCTGCCCCAGTGGTTGCATCCCCGGTGAATCGGTAATGCCTGCAAATTACCAATGCGTTTCCAATCCAATCTTCCAGTCTGTTGCAAACTGCTGGATGGAGTCGACAAAATCCTGATCTTGTTCCGTACGGTTAATGGTCACGTGAATCACCGTGAGTAGCGGGTTTGGGTCATGTCCCGTGGTCACGGTCCACTGCAGGGCATTGATGCAGCCGGGTAGCGAGAAGCGTACGCCGTTGGTCAAATTCTCGCGGTTTGTCTTAAAAGTGCCCCACACACAGTAAATCTCACCGTTCGATGTTGCAGCGCTTAATACTTTCTCGATCGAATTGCACCAACGAGTTAGACTGGCAATCGTCAGCCGGTGCTGCAGGTCCGCTGCAGAAGCTGAGATCATTGTGGTGGCAAAAAATTCCATGACCTTGCGTCTACAAAGAGGAATCGGGATGAACCTACATAGCGCCCGTTATGCTTTTTTCTGGGCTGGAAAAATATAACGTGCCTTGACCGATGGAACGTATTGAAAAATGATGCCGTTTGCCAGTAATGCGTGCTCGATGCCATCAGGTAATTCGACATCAAACACCAGCTTCTCTGCGGTCGCCACCGATGGTGTCTTTTTGAGCACGACCACAAGCGCATCTTCGTTATGTTTTTTGGGGAGTAAAACCTTTTCGATTTGCGACGCATCAAGTGTTGATTGACCAAAGATATAGCGACGAATGATGAATTGAAATTGTGAAATGGAAACGACCGGTATCTCCTTTCTCAATAAAGTCAGCTGATATATCAAGTCGATAAGCATGACGCAGTATAAAAGATAGCCAAGCTGGAGGTAATACGACGCATTGGCAGGTCTGTTAACATCGTCCCAGCGATATTCCAGCAGATAGGTGGTAATGGCAATTAACACGGTAAAGCATGCAAGCATGCCCAGACGCCGGTAAATACACTTGCGCGATCGACAGAGAAGAAAATTGTTCAATGGCTCATTTCCCAATTAATGCAGGATGATGTAACAGCGCCACCGTACAACACATTTACAGCGTGACTTATTTAGAGTGTAGCTCAGTTTATTAAAAATTACATTATGGTTTATCTATTGCGGAGGGGATCAATTTCAATAAGTATCCTAAGCCAAAGCTCGATATTATGTAAAACGCGCGCGATTGGCGAATTCGCTCTCCCTGGTCTGATGTTAGCGGTGGCGTGCGTACTGCGTCGCCAATCCAGTTAATGCACCCCCGATATATCGGCGCATTTTCACCGTGCACAAAATACCGAACATTCGAAGCCATACGACCATCTGCGCCGATAACGACGTTAGCGGCGATTCGGCACCCATCAAATAAGCCAGTTTGCTTTGTTCGTAAAAAGCGATTTTTGTATATTATTTTTTTAAGTTAATATCGTCTAAGTTGATTTTTCCGGTCTTGTGAGCGCTACTGCTCAGCCAGGTGATGCGGGAGTCGGAGGTATCAGGGATCAGTTCCATCAATAATGATGCAAACAGAAAATGTCTAAAACAGTTTGCGGTCATCTGGCGTTCAAAACCGTCTTCGGTTTTTGTATCGGGAGGATACATAATGCCTGCATTGTTGACCAATATATCCAACCTATCGTGCTTACTACGAAACTCTTCTGCCGCACTGCGGATGGATTCCAGCTTGCTTAGGTCAAAATGCCATGGGCTACCTCTCTAAATTTAGTCATCCCTTACCCTTAGGTTTGTTTGGTCCGGACTTCCAATCATTTTCGATGTACTCAATTATTTTTCCGGCGACATCGATACCAGAGGCATTTTCGATTCCTTCCAAACCCGGTGATGAATTTACTTCAATCACCAATGGCCCATGGGCTGAACGCAAAATATCGACGCCTGCCAGATCGAGCCCCATTACGTGAGCAGCATTTACTGCAAGTCGTCTTTCGGCTGCGCTTAATTTAGTCACTTCAGCGGTGCCGCCCCGATGTAAATTTGAACGATATTCGCCTTTTGCTGCTTTACGTTGCATTGCGGTGATAACTTTTTCGCCGACGACAAAACATCGAATATCGGACCCACCCGCTTCTTTGATGAATTCCTGTACCAAGAAATCCGTACCTATGCCGCGAAACGCGTTGATCAGTGCTTCGGCTGCTTTCTTTGTTTCCGCCAGTAGCACACCGTTGCCTTGGGTGCTTTGTGTCAACTTGACAATAAGCGGCGCACCGCCCACGGATTCGATTATACTGTTTGTCGCTTTAGCTGAGCTGGCATAGCTCGTTATTGGCTGTCCGATACCCTTGCGTGCCAATAACTGATGGGCGCGAAGCTTGTCCCTTGACCGCGCTATGGCGATGGATTCATTGATTGAATATACTTGATCCACTTCGAATTGTCGGAGTACGGCACAACCATAATTAGTGACACTGGCGCCAATGCGTGGAATGACGGCATCGAATTCCAGTTCCTCTGCATTATTTTCCTTGTTCTGGTAGAAAACTTTCGGGTCGTTCGCGGTAATGTTCATAAAACACTTAAGCACATCAACCACTCTGACATCATGTCCCCGTGCCTGTGCCGCTTCCATCAGACGACGTGTGGAATATAGCTTGCGATTTCTGGAAAGTATTCCGATTTTCATAAAATCTCCCCGCATAGGTTTTTTCCATTATTCTGATACTGCTGATCTTCTCCAGTTAAAACGGACACGATTTCACCTTAGGTCCCAAATCTCTTACATCGCTGGATAAAGAAAACCGTCTGCACTGTGTCGCCGTTCACGACTATGGTTCACTTCGTTATATTCAAATACCACTTTTTTCAGCGTAAAACGAGCGCTTTCTTTCTTGATTTTTGCATTCATCGCTTCTAGGGCTAACGCAAAATGTTAACGCGCTATTTGTTAACGGCAGATCGGATGTATGATTATCGATATCACCGTTTGGCCGTTGACAAAAAATAAGGTTTGAACTGATCGGTGTCTATTAATTATTGAGGCCAGTCAAAAATTCAATAACTCCAAGTATACACATTTTATGAAAACACCTTCGGTGCCAACAACTCCAAGCTTGGTGCATCTCAGGGTATGACCGCTGTACTGCATACCCCTTCCCGGCAATTGGCGTTTCACCCCCATGTACACATCATCTTGCCCGGAGGTTGTTTTCTCAAGCAGCGACGATAATGGAAAAATCTGCATGGCAAGTATCTGTTCAACGAGATGAATCTGACAAAGATTTTCCGCGGCCGGTTTCTGGATGCCATGGTTCGTACTGGGATGTGTTTACCCAAAGCGCTGCCCAAAGGGTTTCGCCGGGTCAGAGACTTCGGGCTGCTACACCGTATCGCCAAAGCCGTGCCGCACTGGGTTCAGTTGCTGCTCACGGTTTGCATCCCTACACCAACAGCAGCACCAAGGCCGGTGTCCCTCTGCACGCATTGTCAGGCACCCATGCGTATCGCCGGTTTTATACCGCCGACCTGGCGTGCGGGATAACACTTGCCGGCACCGTGTGCCGCAACAACCAGTTATGCGCCTATGAAGGAGGCTCCGCAATCTATGCAATAAACTGCCATTTTTCTAGCGCCTGTCGGGCGAGGTTCCCGCTCGCCCGCTATTTCTTCGCTCTCGATCCATGGCTGCTTGGCCTCGCGAGATATTTGCTTATATATAGAGTATCAACAACTTCCTTTGCAGATTCGGGTTCCGGGCTTGTTCAACAACAGGATAAGATCGTGGCTCGTTCCTCGCACGATCTATCCTTATTTGTTAGAAATACCTCATTATAGTGCAACCCATGTCTCTGGACTAAAGTGTTAACTATGTCTCCGGTCGTTCAGATTTTACAGTAAGTGTATGGAAATAGAGTTTAGTATATAACTTCTTACTCAGCATGAGCAAGTTATGCGTGATAGCTACCAACGACAGGCTTCACGTAGGGGCTGAATAGCGTTGTTCAATCCAGATGTGCTAAAAATCGCAGTTTTGGTAGAGCCGTCGAACAGGATTGTTTGAGCTAAGAATGAGTCAGCAGATAACATGGATTTTAGCAACTTTATAGGCTCTCTATGAAAAGTTGAGTTATTATCGGCTGACATGCTCCAAACTGAATTTTCAGCTTTTTGTTTCCCAATTCTGGTTACTACAGAAGGATCTAGGTTTATAGTATCTCTCCAACCGATGTATAAGTCTGTCTCGCCGCTTTTGCAACGGGCAATAAGGTATAACGGATCACCCAGCCTGTTTTTGGCATTGTCTGAGAGCAGGGTCAATGTAACGATTTTTGTATCATCGATTGGATTTCTTTTGGTAGTGATTTTCCAATTTCCTGCTTCTAAGTCCTTTGACGGTAATGGTTGAGATTTATCAAGCCCCATTGATATTGCTATTTGATCGTAGCATTGTAGCCGTTCAAGATCCCCGTTTATTGCCGCGCAAGTTGCAATTACTCTATCGTCAATTGTGCTATAAGCAGCTACAGGTAATAAAAATGATATAGCAATAACATGTCTTTTAGAAAACGCCATTGTATCTTCCATGTCTAAAGATGCCAGAATTTCTTTCTCGTTTGTTCTAACGTTCGCGTTAACCCGCGAGCAAAAGGAGCTCGAAGCGCCGCTTTTGCGAGTCGGTGTTGAACGCGGTGTTATGTTTCATTGAAATCTGGCTTCAATAAACCAAAACACTTCATATCGTGATATCGCCCTCTCAGATAAGCGCACTCGCGACGGGTGCCTTCTTCTTTGAATCCAAGTTTCAACAAGACCTTTTCAGATGCAGCATTGCCCGGAATCGTGTCGGCCTGGATTCGATGCAATGGGCCACACGGCAACAAACCCGAGAACGCGGCACGAATGATTATAAAAACGGCCTCTGTGGTGATTCCTCTGTTCCAATATTCAGGCTTGAGGTCATAGCCGATTGTGGCACTTCTCATTTTCTCGCTCCAGGTATTGAAGCCACAAGTGCCGATTAACTTGCCAGATTCTTTCAAGCGAATCGCCCACCGGATACCCGATGACGACTCATACCGAGATTCGAAAATCCGCATTAGCTTTTCGGCTTGTTCGCGCTCGTTGAACACTTCTAAGTCGTAGTACTTAACCATCTCGGGACTTGAAAATAACTCGAAAACAGACTCGACATCAGTCGAAGCGATGCTGGTTAACTTTAGTCGAGTTGAGGTCAATTCAGGAAATGACATGCTCTATCCGTGAAACATAACGTTATGGGTAAGTTGCGCCGTTTTTTGGCGTCAACTTGACCCGATTGTGTACGCCCAGCATGGGCATGAACTCATGAGGTGAAAGTCCTCTGTAGGAAAATCACCGTCGAAAACCATAAGGTAATTAGACGCCAACGACTAGCGAATGGCAAGGGCCGGATTGTGAGGTCTGGTCTGGAGGAAGCCGGCCGCAAAACTGCGAGCTGATGAACAA
>JAHECY010000130.1 GCA_024641505.1 Gammaproteobacteria bacterium | reverse complement strand
ACAAGGTCGCCGCCTACACCGCCGGCAAGATGCAGAAATTTCGTATCCGGGTGGTTGCGGGTGACAAGGTAAAAATCGAGATGTCGCCCTATGATCTCAGCAAGGGTCGCATCAGCTTTCGATACAAGATCTGAAGCAACTGCGGAGCAGGCCTTTCACTGCCACATCACAACGTGTAATGCGTCATTGAAAGACCTGACCCCACCCGGTTTCGCGCGCGCCCCTCCGGCACTGTCCGCCCAAAGGTATCACCGCTAAGCGCCGCCATCGGAATCGCCACGACCGTTCTCATTCCAACACTTCCTGATCACCACCGGCATCATACTCGCGTTGCTGGAATATGCTTCTGCTTGACCAGGCATGGAAACCCCACGATTCAGCCTTGTCACTCGTCAGCCAAAAGCATACGCTAAACGCCGTACCCCAAAAAAGAGGCCGCTGCATATGTCACTGACGCAAAAGGGTATCCTGGCATCCGAAACAAAACACGCACGTTTCCTCACTTTTTCCATTGGCTCCGATCCCGAACTGCCGGAGACCCTGGACGATTTGCAGGAAAATTTCGATCCCGAAACCACGGTGATCGGCGTCGGCCTGCCGCTGGTCCTGGCACTTCGCCGGGAAATCAACGGCTTACGTCTGTTTCCCGCGTTGGCTGGGCCCGCTATCGAGATTCCCTCAACGCCTTCCGCCCTGTGGTGCTGGCTGCGCGGCACTGACCGCGGCGAATTGTTCCACCGGTCACGGGAGCTGGAAGACCTCTTGAGCCCAAGCTTTCTGCTGGATGATGTCGTCGAGTGCTTCCAACATGACGCCCACCGAGACCTGACCGGCTATGAGGACGGTACGGAGAATCCACAGGGCGAAGCATTGCAGACCGCGGCACTGGTGCACGGCAAGGGACCCGGTCTGGACGGCTCCAGCTTTGTAGCGGCGCAGCAGTGGGCCCACGATTTCGACGCGTTTCAGGGTTTGTCGCCGCAACAGCAGGATCTGGCCATCGGCCGCCGACGCAGCGACAACCAGGAACTCAGTGACGCCCCCGCCTCCGCCCATGTTCAACGCACCACCCAGGAAAGTTTTCAGCCGCCGGCATTTGTGCTGCGCCGTTCCATGCCCTGGACCAACAATATGGCAGCCGGTCTGTACTTTGTTGCCTTTGGCCATAGTTTCGACGCCTTTGAGGCGCAATTACACCGCATGATCGGGAAGGACGACGGCATCACAGATGCGCTGTTTCAATTCACGCGCCCGGTCAGTGGCGCCTATTTTTGGTGCCCACCGGTAAAAAATGGAAAACTTGATCTGGCTTTGCTGGCGCTTTAAACACCACCTCAATTATCAATAACCACACGGATGGGAATTTTTCATAGGCACGGGAGAAACATATCAATTAGAATAGCTCGGCGAATATCGGCCGGAATCCGAACTTATCAGGCGCCGCGCCAAACGCCATGCTTTCACTTGCACTACCGGTTACAGGTCGGCGGTTAACAGACCTGTCTTTGGATACACTATAAGGGGGAACCTTAAATGCAACAATTACCATCCATATTCCTGCTGACCCTGGGCGCTTTGTTTTTATCATCCGCCGCTTTTGCGGACGACGCGCTCGAAGGCAAGGAACTCTACAGTCAGGTCAACATCTGGTATGAAAAACCTACGAAAATTCTTTCCACCAACTATCATGTAGGCGGGGTATTACCAGTAGGCACCAAAATCAAGGTCGTCGAGGCCAGCAAGAAAGCACTCACCTTCACCGACAGTTCGGATGCCAAGTACCGCATCATCTGCGAACTCAAACACAATAATGTACCCTGCAATGATCTGGCGCTGCTCTGGTTCGGTGAAACCGATCCGATGGCCAAAGGCGGCAAATTTGAAAAATTCACCAAGGAGGAGCAAGAGTTCGTCCGTGCCGGCTATGTGCGCGAAGGCATGAGCCGAGATGCGGTGCTTATGGCCTACGGATACCCACCCACCATTCGCACCACCAGCCTGGATCAGGCGATCTGGACCTATTGGAAAAACCGCTGGGTCACGGAAATCGCGCGTTTTGATGACAAAGGCAAGGTGGTGGAACATCGTTAAGCTTTACCACCCCCCGCAGGTATAAAAAAAGGGCCTGAGCGGCCCTTTTTTTATCTACTTTTTCGGTCGACGATCAACTGCCGCCGCCGGTTTCCATATCCAGAAAACTGCGCAAGCGCTCTGAACGACTGGGATGACGCAACTTGCGCAACGCCTTGGCTTCAATCTGCCGAATGCGCTCACGGGTAACATCAAACTGCTTGCCCACTTCTTCCAGGGTATGGTCGGTATTCATATCGATACCGAAGCGCATACGCAATACTTTTGCTTCCCGGGCGGTGAGACCTTCGAGTACTTTCTGGGTCGCTTCCGACAAACCGGAGAAAGTGGCGCTCTGGATCGGCTGCGGCATATTCTGGTCTTCGATAAAATCACCAAGCCGCGAATCTTCGTCGTCACCGATAGGTGTTTCCATGGAAATCGGTTCTTTGGCGATTTTCAGCACCTTGCGGATCTTGTCTTCCGGCATTTCCATGCGCACCGCCAATTCTTCCGGCGTCGGCTCACGCCCCATCTCCTGGACCATTTGCCGGGAAATACGGTTGAGCTTGTTGATGGTTTCAATCATGTGCACCGGAATACGAATGGTACGGGCCTGATCCGCGATGGATCGGGTAATCGCCTGACGTATCCACCAGGTGGCATAGGTGGAAAATTTGTAACCACGCCGGTATTCGAACTTGTCCACGGCTTTCATCAAGCCGATATTGCCTTCCTGAATCAGATCCAGGAATTGCAGGCCGCGATTGGTGTATTTCTTGGCAATGGATATCACCAGACGCAAGTTGGCCTCCACCATTTCTTTCTTGGCACGGCGGGACTTGGCCTCACCAATGGACATCTTGCGATTGATCTCCTTCAATTCGCCGATGGAGAGACCGCACTGCTCCTCGATGGATACCAGCTTCTTCTGCACCCGGATAATTTCTTTTTCCAGCTCCTTCAGCGCGCCGGCATAGGGCTTGCCGAGATCGATTTGCGACTGCAGCCACTTGATGTCGGTCTCATTATCCGGAAACGAGGTAATAAAATCCTTACGCGGCATCTTGGCGCCATTGACGCACAAACTCATGATATTGCGCTCATTGGCACGCACACTCTCCAGCTTACCGCGCAGCGTGTTGACCATGCCTTCGACAATGCGCGGCGTGAACTTGAATTGCACGAATAATTCGCACAGCTCGCCGTAGACCTTGATCGTTTTATCGTTGACCCAACCGTTCTTCTTGGCGGCGTCATGATATTTCTTGGTAATCTTGGCCAGGTTGGCAAACCGGACTTTGGCGTCTTCGATATCGGGGCCGGTATCAACCTCGGCGGTATCGTCGGTATCGTCTTCGCTGTCATCATCGGAGTCGGAATCAGTGACCGCCACTGCGGCTTTACCGGCACGCGTATCTGCGGCGGCGGGCGGCGGCGTGTTGGCGGGTTGCGCCACCGCGGAATCCGGATCGATGAACCCGGTAATCAGGTCACCCAGCCGGGATTGTTCCGCGACCACATTCTCGAATTCCCGCAACACCATATCGATGGTTTCAGGAAACCGGGCCAGGGCGGTCAGCACCTGCGCCATGCCATCCTCGATGCGCTTGGCGATTTCGATTTCGCCTTCGCGCGTGAGCAACTCGACCGTCCCCATTTCCCGCATGTACATGCGTACCGGGTCGGTGGTACGGCCGAACTCCGTATCCACGGAGGCAAGCGCTACTGCGGCGGCTTCCGCCATGTCCTCATCTTCATCATCCGTGGAAGAATCATTATCCGTGAGAATAATGGTATCGGGGTCCGGCGCAACTTCATGCACCATGATCCCCATATCATTGATCATGCTGATAATTTCTTCGATCTGTTCGGGATCGACGATTTCATCCGGCAAGTGGTCATTGACTTCCCGATAGGTCAGATACCCCTGGTTCTTGCCCTTGGCAATCAATCGTTTAAGCTGTGACTGGCGGTCTATACTCATAAACTTCTATCTTCTCTACCTTTTTACCCGTAACAAACACCACTTTTACCCGGAAAAACGGCCCTGTATTGTACATCAAGTGCCTGTTTCAACGAAGCATCCTGTTTAAATATATAGGATGAACATTCCCCATTTATTGTACGGCGCCATAGGACTTAACATAATATCGTCCCCGATAACCCATAATTTAATGAGTTTTATGCTCTTTAATCCTCTGCCATAACGCGGTTTTTTCGGTCGCATCCATTTCCCGGAAGCGATCTATATGTTCAAAGGCTTCATCCAAGCCCTGCTCCCGCACCTGATTTGCGAGCTTGTGCATACACGCCAGAAATTCGCTCTCCCATAACTCCTGAGGCGGCATTTCCAACGACAAAACTTTGGCGAGGTAATCACCCTCTTGCGATTCGCGCCTCCGTTCCAGCAACATTCCGGTACTCAGGCCGGGCTGGAGACGGATCGCTTCGATCATCTCTAAGAGTAGTACATATCTTGGGTTTTTCAGGTTTTTAAACACCCCAAGCGGTATTTCAAGCAGTGCCAGGCGCGGATCGGCCAACAACAACTGCAACGCCCGCCGAATTAATGAGGGTTTGGTTTTTTCCTTCCCGGAAATTACCCGTTTGCGCTGTGGTCTTGCCTCGGCCACGCTAATCTCACCCGGTTGCTCAAGCTGCTGAACTGAGATCTGAGCCAAATCCGCCAAACGTGACAACACCATATGACGAAAAACACCGGTAGGTATTCGAGCGATTAGAGGCCGGGTAAGTTCAACAAGCTTTGCACGACCTTCTATGCTGCGTATGTCGGCCTGTTTTAACATAATCTCAAACAAGAATTCAGAAAATGGGATCGCGGTCTCGATCTGCGCCTGGAACCCCGCCACCCCCTGCTTGATCATCGTATCCGGATCCTCGCCTTCCGGCAAAAACATGAACCGAATCTGGCGCCCATCCGCCATTTCCGGTAAGGCGGTTTCCAGGGCACGCCACGCCGCCTGACGTCCCGCGCGGTCCCCGTCAAAACAAAAAATCAAGGTACTCACCTGGCGCCACAGCTTGGACAAATGATCCCGGGTCGTCGCCGTACCCAGCGTGGCCACCACATTGGTGATGCCCGCCTGCGCCAGGCTAATCACATCCATATACCCTTCCACCACCAGAATATGATCTAACTTGCGGTTGGCCTGACGCGCTTCGTATAAGCCATAGAGCTCGCGCCCTTTATGAAACACCGGCGTTTCCGGCGAATTCAGGTACTTTGGCTTATCGTCACCAATGGCGCGACCGCCAAAACCGATAACGCGCCCCCGCTGATCACGGATCGGAAACACGATACGGTTGCGCAAGCGATCATAGCCATCACCGACACCTTTGTCAGTCGTCAGCCCGGCCTGCAGCAACAAAGCATGCCGTGCGCCGGCAGCATCCAGCCCGACCTGTATGTTGTTCCAGCCCGGCGGCGCGAAACCCACATTGAAGCGGCCGGCGATTTCGCCATGAACGCCGCGCCCTTTTAAATAGTCGATCGCAATCCTGGCCTGGGGGTGCTGCCGCAGTTGCCGGTGATAATAAGCGGCCGCTTCCTCAAGCACATCATAAATCGGTTGCAGCGCCTGGTCCGCCCCGGTGCCTGCGCTGTCACCCTCGCGCGGCACTTCCAATCCCTGGCGGCGCGCCAAATCCTCGATGGCATCCGGAAACGGCATGCCATCAAACTCCATCAGAAAACCGATCGCTGAACCGTGGGCGCCACAACCGAAGCAGTGATAAAACTGCTTTTCCCGATTCACGAAAAACGAGGGCGTTTTTTCTTTATGGAAAGGACAACAAGCACTGAATTCTCGCCCTGCTTTACGCAGAGGCAGGCGCCCATCGATGATCTCAACGATATCGGTACGCGCCAGAAGGTCGTCGATAAATTGCTGTGGGATGCGCCCGCCGGTCATTGAAATAACCGCTACCTGTGGAGGATGCCGAGCTCAATTTTAGAGGTTCCGCGATCAGGAAGCGAGCAAGTCCTTAACCTTTTTACTGACCTGGGATAAATCCGCCCGCCCCTGCAATTTGGGCTTGAGGATACCCATGAGCTTACCCATGTCCTTGGCATTGCTGGCACCGGTTTCGCTGATGGCATCCTTGATGACCTGGTCGATTTCCGCATCGCTCAACTGTGCCGGCATGTAGGCCTGGATGACATCGATTTCAAACTGTTCTTTGTCCGCCAGGTCGTCACGACCCGCGGCCCGAAACTGGGACAGGGAGTCGTTACGCTGCTTGAGCATCTTGTCGAGCACCGCCAGGATCTGGGTATCATCCAGAGTGATGCGCTCGTCCACTTCCCGCTGCTTGACCGCCGCCAGTATCAGGCGGATAGCGCCAAGACGCGGCGCATCCTTGCCGCGCATCGCAGTTTTCATGTCTTCGGTGATGTGTTCTTTCAGGGACACTTGACCGATATCCGATTAAGATAAGAGACGTGGGAGATTAATAAGGCCGGTTGCGGCGCGTATTTTCCCGGGACAGCTTCTTCAGATGTCGTTTGACGGCCGCAGCGGCTTTACGCTTGCGAATTTCCGTGGGCTTCTCATAATGTTCACGACGACGAACTTCAGTGAGGACGCCCGCTTTTTCACAGGTCCGCTTGAACCGCCGCAAAGCGACTTCGAAGGGCTCTCCTTCCCGTACACGCACAGATGGCATTAACTCATCACCTCTAAAAAAGTAGAATAAAGAATTGGGTTCGGTGTAAAACGGCCGATTCTAGACAGTATTTAGGTAAAAGGCAAAATTTTCGTGAATTTACGTGTTTTAGGCATTGAAACTTCCTGCGACGAAACCGCCGTCGCCCTCTATGACGGGGATCAGGGCCTGTTGGGGCACCTCGTCCACAGCCAGGTGGATCTGCACCGGGATTATGGGGGCGTAGTACCGGAACTGGCGTCTCGCGACCACATCCGAAAGACCCTTCCCTTGATCCAGGAATTGTTATCACAAACAGGTATAACTATGGGCGCTGTCAACGCAATCGCTTATACCGCCGGCCCCGGCTTGATCGGCGCGTTGCTGGTGGGTGCCGCCATCGGTCGCTCCCTGGCGTTTGCCCGCGGCATACCCGCCGTGGCTATCCATCATATGGAAGGACACCTGCTGGCACCACTGATGGAGGACACCCGCCCCCCATTCCCGTTCATCGCGTTGCTGGTCTCCGGCGGCCATACTCTGCTGGTCCGGGTCGATGGCGTCGGTCGCTACCACATTCTCGGCGACACTCTGGACGACGCCGCCGGTGAAGCATTTGATAAAACGGCAAAGCTTCTCGGCCTGGATTATCCCGGCGGCCCGGCGCTGGCACGTCTGGCAATGTCCGGTAATCCTGGCCGGTTTCGCTTTCCACGCCCAATGACAGACCGGCCGGGACTCGACTTCAGCTTCAGCGGCCTGAAAACGTTCGCGCTCAATACATTGGAAAAAGCCGGCACCGACCCGCAAACCCGGGCGGATATCGCCCACGCTTTTCAACACGCCGTAGCGGAAACTTTCGTGATCAAATGCCGGCGTGCGCTTGAACAAACCGGCATTCAACATCTGGTGATAGCCGGTGGCGTCAGCGCCAATCAAGAACTGCGCGCTGCGTTAGCCAAGCTCATGATGCGTACCGGGGGCCAGTTATACTACCCGCGTCTGGAATTTTGCACCGACAATGGCGCCATGATCGCCTACGCGGGTTACCTGCGCGCGCAAGCGGGCTACCAGGAGTCGCTACAGTTTGCGGGCCGCTCCCGCTGGCCCCTGACGGAATTGAAGCCGGCCTAAAAAAAACGGGAAGCCTGGCTTCCCGTTTTCACTTCAAGCAGGATGTGCGCGTTATGCGACCATGTCCTTCAGGCCTTTGAGCGCCAGTACTTTTACGACGGTACGGGCGGGCTTGGCTTTAAACATGGTTTCTTCACCGGTGAAGGGGTTGATGCCCTTGCGTGCCTTGGTGGCCGGCTTACGGATGGTTTTGATTTTCATCAGACCCGGTACCGTGCAGGTACCCGCGCCGTTCTTCCTGACATGAGCTTCGATAATTTCGCTCAGCGTAGAAAATACGCCGGCGATCTGTTTCTTGCTGAGCTCGGTACGCTCGGCAATTTCCGCCATCATCGCGGATTTGGTCATGGCTTCCTTAACGGTACCCATTTTCTTTGCTGGAGCTGCAGCTGCTTTCTTCTTTGTAGACTTCTTCTTCGCCATGGAGGTTTCTCCTAGTTATATTGGTGTTGTTAAAAATTGCCAAAAACGCCTATACGAGGGACATTTTCTGGCAAAAGCAGCCCGCATATTACCACATGTATTCTTTCTGTTAAGCGTTTTCAGCCTTTTTTTACAGTATTTTTCAGCTTTTTTTGCCCACAACCGCTAGCCGGCAGGCGTCAAACGCGAAATCTGCGTAAAATCTCGCCAGCAACGCTGCTGAGTTCGTGAATTCCGTGGTCGCGATTCGTTCCTGTTCGCCTCACCCGCAACATCAATTCACCCTGCTATAGCAACCTGAAATGGGGTATACCCAAATTCGCGACCACCACGAACCGATACCGATCGGCTGCGATCACGACATGCCGAGCTGCAATCATCGCACCTCATAGCGAGCCGACTCGATACGACGCGTGACGCTGTGGAACGCGCCGCGCACCGCCGGAGCTTGCAGGAATCGGGGATCGGGGATCGGGGATAAGGCCTGCGGTTATGCCATCATCAGCGCCTGCCGGCCGAGTTCGCGCACCCGAAACCAACCGGTGACACTGCAACGCTCACGCCCCGCCGCCAGTACCTCGTGGGGGAAAACTTCGCTGAGAAAGGTAACGAAAGTGCCGGCCCGAGGCATCACTTGCGCCAGCACTCGGTCGGCCTGCCCCGGATCATAGATTACCAGGGCACCACCGTCCTGCGCTTGCCAGTCGGCATTCAGGTAACTGATGGTGCTTACCATACGGGCGCGATGCTCGCGAAATCCGTCCAGGTGACGGCGATAAAAACCGCCCGGGGGGTACAACGCGAAATGACATTCGTAGGAAGCCAAACCAAGCAACAGGCGCCGATTGAGCTGACGCTGAAATACCGCCATCAGGGTGAGATATTGTGTTTCCGCCGCGCCCTGGCCATCGACCCAGCGAATACGGTCATTCCGATAACCGGCGTCGATCACACGGCCGGATTGGCGGCCCAGACCCGCCGGCTGAAACTCGGCCTGTCGCGCGGAGCATTGCAAGGCCTGGTGCCACGCATCAACCCATGCGGCTGGCCAGAAATCTTCCCCCACATACCAGCCTTGATCCTGTAATGCAGTAACCGCCCGGGACAACTTGCGGTACCAGGACAACCGAATCGCCACCTGTTGCACAGCCCACTCTCACTATGAGAAAAACGCCGACCATGCTCCCGGGTAAAGCCCCAAGTACAACTAATTATATTGATTGATACGACAAATTATCTTCATTACAAACAAACCAGACCCATTAGCGATGACACGCACCGGCGCGCACCTTCAGCGGCTTCCCCCCGGCTGATCCTTCCACTGCCACCATTGCAACAAACGGGCATCATGGATGGTGTTACTGGCGTAATAGACGGCGCAACGAAACACATAAAGCACGCAACGATCGATATGGGTGCCACGTAATTGGCACAAGTCATCATACATGCGCTCCGGATCCCGATCACGCAACTGCGCCACCTCGGTAACACCCAGATCAATCAAGTCCCGCGCCAGGCTCGGACCGATGCCGGGGATGACCTGCAGTCGCCGCTCGGGCGACGCTGGATCGCTCTTTCTCATGAACTCACCACTCGGTTGAATATAACGGGTAACCCTCCATGCGCAGGGCATTTTCGCTGGCAATCGCCAACCAGCATGCCACGGAAACGCGCGGCTGCCATCTCTAGCGAAATAAATAATGGAGAGTGGTTGACCCAATCGACCCGGACCGGGAAGCCGTCCCAAAGTCAAAACCTAAAAAAGAGGGATGAAGATATGGTGCCCAGGGGCGGAATCGAACCACCGACACGGGGATTTTCAGT
>JAHECY010000129.1 GCA_024641505.1 Gammaproteobacteria bacterium | reverse complement strand
CTGCGCGTAGGGTGCGTATTACGCACCGTGTTTCAAGGCCCGCACGAAGCCCAGAAAGCGGTGCGTCATACGCACCCTACAAAACACCGTGATGCGCAGCGCGCACCCAAAATCATAATCAGGTAACGCCATGGACAGCTCCTCGCTGCAAGTTTTTATCGATTGGATCGCGGCCCACCATCACTGGGCTTATTTTTTCGTGTTTATCATCGCCGGCGCGGAGTCGCTGGCGGTGGTTGGCGTGCTGGTGCCGGGTATCGCTTTGATGCTGGGTATCGGTACCCTGGTGGGGCTGGGGGCCTTACACCTGGGGTACTGCCTGCTGTGGGCGGTGCTGGGAGCGATCGCCGGCGACGGTATCAGCTTCTGGTTGGGCCGGCGTTATCGAGATCGGTTGAAAAACCTCTGGCCGCTGACGCGCTATCCGGACCTGGTGCCACGGGGCGAGGCGTTTTTCGTCAAGCATGGCGGCAAGGGCATATTGTTGGGGCGCTTCTTCGGGCCGGTGCGCGCCATCGTGCCGGCGGTGGCGGGCATGCTGGACATGCCACCCGGGCGTTTTTACAGCATCAATATCCTGTCCGCCATCGCCTGGGCGCCGGCGGTGATCATACCCGGCGTGGTGTTTGGCGCGTCACTGTCGTTGGCGGCGGAAGTGACCAGTCGCCTTGCCGGGTTGGTACTGGGATTTTTGATCGTGGCATGGCTGTGGTTTCGGGTGGTGCGCCGGGTTGCCAAACACCTGCAACCAAGAGCCCATGCCATGGTGCAGCGGGTCGGACGCCTGGGTGACAAGCGTATCGTCGGCCGCATGGTGCGCGCGGTGCTCGATCCCGAACAGCCGGAATTGGGCGGTTTGCTGGCGTTGACGCTGGTGCTGGTGCTGGCGATGGTGGTGTTCCTGTATTTCCTGATCGTGGTGAATGACGGTGATTTGTATTTTCGGGTGGATGCGGTGATCGAAGGGCAGTTGCGCACCTACCAGATGCCGTGGCTGCACGTTATTACCGCCATGGTGGTGGGGTTCGGCGCGCCGGTACTGGCGCTGGTTTCCGGCGCGGCGATCACCGCTTTTTTATATGTGCGCCGCTACCGGGTGGCCGCCACGCACTGGTTGAGCGCCATGGCGTTCGCGTTTCTGGCGCCGCTGCTCATCGGCTACCTGTTGGGAGACGCCGCGGCGACGGCGGGTGCCGGCAATGTTAAATTCATCCCGGACCTGTCGCTGCTGTTGACCACGGTCATGACCGGCATGTTATGCGTCATGCTCAGCCGTGAATTACCCGGACCCTGGCGCTGGTTGCCCTATTCAATGTATGCGGTGATTCTGCTGGCGGTGAGTTTTGCCTATTTCTACTGGCATGAGACTTTGTTCTTCAATGTCTTCGGCGGCATCAGTCTGGGTTTGATGATGGTGGCGGTGCTGGGTATCGCCTATCAGCGTCACGCGGATCGGGCATTGCCGGTTTCCTATCTGGTGGCGATAAGTTTTGTGCTGCTGGCGCTGCCGATGCTGTGGGGCGAGGTGCAATCCGACGGTAGATTACCGAGGGACAGCAGCCTCCAGAACGAAGTGATCACGGCGCAGATGTGGTGGGCTGAAGGCTGGCGCGAGGTGACGATCAGCAAACGCATCGCTAAGATCCGCCAGGTGCATCCTATCACCTGGCAGTGGGCGGGGGAGCTGGGCCAGATCGAAAGTGCCTTGGCCAAGGCGGGCTGGCAGCGGGCTACACCGTTGTCATGGCGATCCAGTCTGTACTGGCTGGCGCCGGCTACCGAGATCACAGCCTTGCCGGTCTTGCCCCATGTCTACGCCGGTTTTTTCCCGGCATTGACGCTGGTGCATGCGCGTGACGCCGAGGGCGAAATCAGCGTGTTGCGCATCTGGCGCTCCGACCATCAATTGGCGTCCGGTGGGCCGATCTGGATTGGTAACGTCAGCGTGTCGGTGCCGCAGGACCGGGTGCCGCTGGTGCGGTTTCTGGTGACCCGGCCCGATTACGAAACACCGTTGCGCGATCTGTACCGGCAGTTGCAGGCCCTGCCGTTTATTAAAGGCAAGGAGCCGGTATTGCAGCACAATCTGGTGGAGCACAGTATGTTGCTGTTGCGCTGGTAATCAGCCGCGCTTCAGTTCGGTGATCAGTTGCGACAGGTATTCCAGACGTTGCATCGGATCGTCGAGTTGCAGGAAGTATTGTTTTTGCGTCAGCGGCAACGGCAGCAGTTCGGTCAGGCGCGCGCCGACCCAGAACGCGTCATCGTAATTTTCCGGCAGACGCGCATAGGGGTACCCCATTTGCTGGATCATGGCGCGCAACATCACCGCCATGTGCCGGTAGGTGCCGGGCAAGGCAATGTGTTCCTCGTTGGCGATGGGCGTGGTGTCGGCGATGATCAATTGATTTTCCCGCACCTGCAGTTTGTTGATGTGGAAACGTTCCAGGCCCTGGATGGTGATGCCGAGCAGGCCGTCGTCGCGCATATGAAAATAGCTGATGTCCACCAGGGTGCCGACATCGTAGGTGCGCGCCGCGGCGCCGGCCTCCGCCCCGTCCTGAATCAGGCACACGCCGAAGTTGCTGTTGTCCTTCATGCAATGGCTGATCAAGTCCAGGTAACGGGGTTCAAAAATACGCAGCGGCAGCGCACCCCCGGGGAACAGTACCGTGTGCAATGGAAACAGGGGAATGGTTTTATCAGTTGTCGACATCGTCACCCCAACGCGTCAGCAATTGGTGGTCCACGTCCAGGTGGTCAAGAATTCTGGCGACAATGAAATCCACCAGTTCGTCGATCTTCTGCGGTCGATGATAGAAACCGGGATTGGCCGGCAGCAGCACCGCGTTCATGCGCGCCAGGCGCACCATGTTTTCCAGATGAATCAGCGACAGCGGTGTCTCCCGCGGCACCAGAATCAGTTTACGTTGCTCCTTGAGCATGACATCCGCGGCGCGCTCGATGAGATTGTCGCTGGTGCCGGCGGCGATGGCGGCCAGGCTGCCGGAAGAGCAGGGGCAGACCACCATGGCGTAGGCGCGATGCGAGCCGCTGGCCACCGGCGCCATCCATTGATCCTTGCCGAACACTTCCAGTAAGCCGGGTGCGGTGCCGAAGCGCGCGCTCAGGAAGGCGCCGATCTCATGAGCTTGTTTTGGCAGTTTGATATCGGTTTCCGTGGCGATCACCACTTGCGCCGCCGGTGAGATCATCAGATACACCGACTTACCGGCCTGCAGCAGGCATTGCAGCAGGCGCAAGCCGTATTGCACGCCCGAGGCGCCGGTCAAAGCCAGGATAATACGGTTTTTGTCCATAATGTCGATCAAGCGCCTGGTGCAGTTATCGCAGGACGCCGCCGGCGCGCCGCCTGGGGAGTGCCGGCAGCAAATGCGTCATGGGGCACGCAGTTTTTGCAGAAGTTTTTCATGAATACCGCCAAATGCGCCGTTGCTCATGATCAGAATATGATCTCCCGGTTTACGGATGCCCACCAGCTCGTTGATGATGTCGTCGACGCTGTTGAAAACTTTGGCGGGAGCTTTGATGTCGCGCGCTACATCCTCGAGACTCCAACTCATATCGCCCGGTTGCATCATGAGCACCTGATCGGCGGCGTGCAGGGAACCGGCCAGGGTGTCCCGGTGGGTGCCCAGACGCATGGTATTGGAGCGCGGTTCGAGCACGGCGATGATGCGCGCGCCGTCGACTTTGTTTCTCAGGCCGTCGAGGGTAGTGGCAATCGCCGTGGGGTGATGCGCGAAATCGTCGTAGATGGTGACCCCGTCCACCACGCCGCGAATTTCCATGCGCCGTTTGACATTCTCGAAACGCACCAGGGCTTCCAGGGCGTTGGCCACCGGAATGCCTGCGTGTTGCGCCGCGATCACCGCGGCGGTGGCGTTGTCCATATTGTGTTTGCCCAGTAAATTCCAGGTGACTTCACCCAATACCTTGCCTTGGTGCGCGATAGTGAAACGGCTGTGGTCGGCGTTGATGGCCCGGGCCTCCCAATCGCTGTCACCGAAGGCGGCGACCGGAGTCCAGCAACCTTTTTCCAGCACCGCGCGCACATTGGCGTCGCTGTCGGGGTAGATGATCTGGCCATTGCCGGGTACGGTGCGCACCAGATGATGAAATTGTTTTTTAATGGCATTGAGGTCTTCGAAGATATCGCCGTGATCGAATTCGATGTTGTTGATGATCAGGGTGCGGGCGCCATAATGAATAAACTTGGAGCGTTTATCGAAGAATGCGCTGTCATATTCATCGGCCTCCACCACAAAGAACGGGTCGCTGCCCAGGCGCGCGGAAATGCCGAAATTGCAGGGCACGCCACCTACCAGGAAGCCCGGATTCATGCCATTGTGTTCCAGGATCCAGGCAAGCATGCCGGAAGTGGTGGTCTTGCCGTGGGTGCCGGAAACCCCCAGCACCCAGCGCTGGCGCAATACATATTCCGCCAGGAATGCGGGGCCGGACATGAAGCGCATATTGGTGTTGAGCATATGTTCCACGGCGGCATTGCCCCGGGCCATGGCGTTGCCGACCACGACGACGTCCGGCTCCGGGTCCAGATGTTCCGGCAGGTAGCCTTGCATCAGCGTAATGCCCTGGGCTTCCAGTTGTGTGCTCATGGGCGGATAGACATTGGCGTCGGAGCCGGTCACCTTAAAGCCCAGCTGCCGGGCGATAATGGCAATGCCCCCCATAAATGTGCCGCAAATGCCCAGGATGTGGATATGCATAATTATGTCGCCGCGATGAAAAAAGCTACTTTAATCGAAAAGATGGCATACAGCACTGCAATACCTGCGCCAATTGGGAAACTGATGTCCAGGGCATGACGCAGGATATGCCCGATAGTAACGATTTGCCACGCCGCGATCATCAGCACCGCCAGGGCGGCAAGCGATCCCAGGACGGTGGTGGCGTCACCCAATTGCACGAGAAACACCTGCAGCGGCCAGGTAAGAATTTCGAAGAGAGTGCCGGTGCCCGCCAGCGCGGCGATGGTCTGGACCCGGCGTTGCGGCAAATTCTTTATCCACAGCACCGCCCAGGCCAGGCCCATAAGGATACCGGTGTCCATTACCGCGGAGAATACCGCCTTGTCTACGGGAATGGGTTGGGCCAGGGAGATGGTGAGACTCATTAATCCATAGCTCAGTACGGCCAGAATCGCCAACCATCTGAAATGGGGAATATCTTGTGGATTGGCGCGCAGTACTGCGATGCGCAGGAAAATCCTTAATATTATTATCATAAAATGCGCCGGGGGAAAGCCATTGAAAAGCTGTTATCATGCCAGAAGCCTGCAGTTAGCTAAAGTATGAACCAGAGAGGCAGTCGTGAAAGAATATTTTGTGGATACTCCCGAACTGTTGGATGCCCTGTGTGACCGGTTACGGGGGGCCGCCGCCATTGCTTTGGACACGGAGTTCATGCGGGAAAAGACCTATTACGCCCAACTGGCCTTGCTGCAGATCTGCAATGGCGAATTAATCGCCTGTGTCGATCCTTTGGCTCTTCCCGATTTAAGTCCCCTCATGGACATCATTTATGACCCGGACATCCAGAAAGTCATGCACGCGGGGCGGCAGGACCTGGAAATCTTTTTTGATCAGCGTGGCTCTCTGCCACGCCCGGTGTACGACACCCAGATCGGCGCTACCTTGCTGGGTTATGGCGATCAAGTCAGTTATGCCACCCTGGTAAGAGATATGCTCGCGGTGGAGCTGGAAAAAACGCATACCCGCACCAACTGGAGTCAACGTCCCCTGGATTCCGGACAAGTCATCTATGCCCAGGATGATGTGCGCTATCTGTTGCCGATCTGGCAACGGCAGTTGCGCCAATTGGAGGACATGGGTCGCGGCGGTTGGCTGGACGAAGATTTTCTCGACCTTACGGATTTACGACACTACACGCGCGCGCCGCGCGAAGCCTGGCGCCGCATTCGCGGCATTCGCGTGCTCAAAGGTATCCATCTGGCGGCGTTGCGTGAACTCGCCGCCTGGCGCGAGGAGCGCGCCCGGGAAACCGACAAGCCGCGCAAGTGGGTGTTGCGCGATGACGTACTGGTGGATCTGGCGCGGCGCATGCCGGAGACCGACGACCACCTGCGCAATATGCGCGGTCTGGAAGCGCAAACCATCAAACGCCTGGGCGCCGAGATCCTGGATCAGGTGCGGAAATGCAAAACGCTGCCGGAAGCCGAATGGCCCACCTTGGGCTACCGCTTCACGCCGACCCCGGCTCAGGAAGCATTGGTGGACGCCATGATGGCCATGGTGCGTCAGTGCGGCCTGCAGAATTCCGTAAGTCCGTCGGCCCTGGCGACACGCCGTGATCTGGAGCAGTTGATCGCCGGCAAAACCGATCATTTATTGTTGCACGGTTGGCGCGGCAAGCTGGTGGGACGGGGTTTGCAGGCGTTCTTGCGCGGCGAGGTGGGTATCAAGGTCAATAATCAGAATTTGAGTATCGAGCCGCAGTCGTCTAACTGATACCAATAAGGATGCTTCCTAGCGGGTACCTGGTGCCATGGTGCGTATCCACAATAAATACCTGTTCCCCTGGCGAGAGCGCAACAGCTTTCATTTGCTGGTTGACGGTCAACGCTATTTCCCGGCCATGCTGGGCGCCATCGACCGGGCGCGGTACAGCATTTTGCTGGAAATGTATCTGGTGTCGTCGGGCAAGGTCCTCGAACAGTTTGTCGAGCATTTACAGGCGGCGGCGCAGCGCGGTGTCATGATCTGCGTTTTGCTCGATGATTTCGGCGCCCGTGGCGTCAGTCCGGTCGATCGGCAGCGATTGCAGGTCGCCGGCATCAATCTGCGATATTACAATCCGGTGCGCTATCAGCGCCTGCGCCGTTCGCTGCTGCGCGATCACCGCAAGTTGCTGGTGGTCGATCAAGACATTGCGTTTACCGGCGGCGCCGGTATTGCCGATGACTTCTGGCGTTTTGACGACGCCACCGGCCAGTGGCTGGATGTGGTGGTGCAGGCGCGGGGGGATGTGGTGGGCGACTGGCGCCAGTTGTTCGCTGATATCTGGCGGCAATGGTCGGACGTTCCCCTGGTGGATTGCGCCGCCGGTCACGCATCCGGGTCACAGTTGGGCCGGGTGGTAGTGAATCAAACGCCGCGGCGGCTGGAAGTGAAGCGCGCCTTGCTCAAACGGGTGCAATCGGCGGAGCGGCGCGTGTGGTTGTCGACCGCCTACTTCGTGCCCTCGTTGAAACTGCGGCGCGCCTTGCGCAAGGCCGCCGGCAACGATGTGGACGTGCGGTTGCTGTTGCCCGGGCCGCGCACCGACCATCCCGCGGTGCGCCATGCGGGACGCCGTTATTATCAGCGTCTGTTACGGGCGGGTGTGAAAATTTATGAGTTACAACCGCGTTTTCTCCATGCCAAGGTGCTGCTATGCGACCATTGGGTGTCCGTCGGTTCCAGTAACGTGGATCGCTGGGGGCAGCGCTGGAACCTGGACGCCAATCAGGAAATCGATGATAGTGATTTCGCGGACAGCGTGGCGGCGTTTTTCCAGGAACAGTTTTCGTTGAGTGAACGTATCGAACTGCAGGACTGGTTGCAACGTCCCTGGTACCGGCGCTTGCTGGAATGGTTCTGGGGAAAAATCGACGCCTGGATTCACTCGAAATAACGCTGGATAAAAACCCCGGCGCGATCCGTAAAAACCCATCGTCAAATAATGCCGTGACGTTGACCGTAGGGTGCGTACTACGCACCGGCTTTTATTGTAGTAAATCTATGCAATCACCGGCCCGGGCGTGCGTGATATGGGGTCGCCAAGGTTATTCTCGTGGTGGTAAATACCCGAGCAGTCAGCCGCTCAACTGCGCGGCGCCTGTGCGCTAATGGGTTTTACTCCGACAGTTTCAATCAGGCTGACGCGGTTATCATCAAGATTACGATGCAGGTTATAGGCTTTGGTCAGGATATCGTCGCCGACCAGCAGATGCACGCCCAGTTCCGGCAGGTTCGGTTCGCCCTTGGGCTCCGTCATGTGGGCGAAAGCCTGTTGCGCAAGATCGGTTTTGTCGTTCCAGACGCTGATATCAAAACCCGCGGCGGTAATGACATCGCGAAAAGCCGCCGGTGGCACCAGGAAGCTCATGGAGCTGTCTTGCGCCCACGGGACCGGAAAATAGACAGGGGTGTTGGTATGGCCGCAGACTTCATACAATACTGCACGGCTGCCCGGTTTGATTACCCGATGAAGTTCCCGCAACCATCCCAGTTTGTCCTCGACATTCATGTTCATCTGAATGGACCAGGCGCCGTCAAAGGTGTCGTCGGCGAACGGCAGTGCGAGCGCGCTTGCCGCGTGGAATTGTACCTGTTCCTGCATGTTGAGCAGGCGCGTCAAGCGTTCCGCGGCGTCGATATATTCGTCGCTTAAATCAATGCCAGTCACACGGCAGCCGGTGACATGTGACAGTCGACGCGTTGAGCCGCCGACGCCACAGCCGACGTCGATGATGTGCATGTCCGGCGTGAAGTTGGCGAGTTTGATCAGTTCCTTGGTCGCGGTGTCGCCGCGGATATGAAACTCGTCCACCGGCTGCAGGTCATCAAGGGTGATGTTGGACAAATCCTTGCCGATGCGATCAAGCCCGTCGATGATCTTGTTATATAAATCATTTGGCGAATAATACCGATGGATGTGTTTCATGCCGTAAACCTTGTCCGGTGGATTAGATGGCGGTTGCGCGTCGAAGCGTGCCTGGTGTCGCCTCGTGTCGTCGGGAACTGCCGGTGTGGCCACCGGAAAGTTACTGGATTGTATTCCATTGTGCGCGGGCGCCGCCAGGGTTGCCGGGGAGATAATCGACATGTGCACGATGACGGTCCCAATTTACATGATGATGCTGATCAACATTCTCGGCAGAGATTATTGCCACTGATGGCAACGCCCAATAAAGCCGGATTTCCCGGGGCTAATTGCCCGTTTATGAGGATTGCGCTGCTTCGACCGCCGGGCGTATGCTGATCCGATGCTGAAAACACCCTACAAGATTGTCTTGATCGTGCTTATCCCCGCGCTCACCATGGGGTTGGCCATGGCGGTCCTGACCCAGACTGCGTCCGACGTCAGTCTGTCAGACTGGCTGACGGACAGCGCCGGATACCAACAGGCCGTAGCGGCGCAGCCGCGACTGGCCCAGCCGATGCTGCTGTTTTTCCATACCGAATGGTGCAGCAGTTGCAAGGCGCTCAAGGAGCAGGTGCTAAGTCGTGCCGAAGTGCAAACCGCATTGCAGGATTTCATCCACGTCAAAATCAATCCGGAAGTCAGCGCCGGAACCCGGAGCATTGCCCGGCGCTATGGCGTGACGGGCTACCCCACGCTGGTGGTGATTCCGTCCAACGGCGCTAGCGCGCAATACTATTTCGCCAGGCAAAATATCAGCCCATCACAATTCACCGCGGATATCCGCCATCTGGCGGCGTTGTCTCGATCAGGCGAATGAAGTGTTGTCCGGGAAACATTCATGGTCCGTCGCCAGCCTGTTACGAGCATTTTACCCGCATTTTTATGCTGGGTTGCGCACAACAGGCCATCCGTGCTCTTCCGGCGATATAAGCTTTTTATGTGGGCGACCAGATAGGCGGCTTGCTGTGGTGTAATAAGCGCGCTGCATGCTGGCATGCTCCATACAGAAATTGCTTTCGACGGCAACTTGCTGATGTCTAATTCAATAGTCCCCGCCGTCAGACCCAGCGCCGCCGCCGTACCGATTGCATCGGGTATGGCAGGGTCTTGGCGCTGATCTTGCTATCATTCTCGATCATCAGGATGTTACCACCCATCCGCGTTATCCCCGACCTTTTCGTGCCAGTGGATCGAGCGTCGGTCGTCATTCCCGGTCAATGGCCCTGGCATACCGGCGGAACATTACAAAACTGTAATGTTTGCGTCACGTAAAGGACAGGAGGTGAGCGTTACCCTGTTTGGCATTACCGGTTCGGCCGGGTTGCCATTCGCTGTGCCCGGAAACTAAATGAACAATCGCAAGGGGATATACGCCGTATGAGTAGAAAGTCCACAAGCACGCTGATCCTGCCTGACGCGGGGCGTCGTCGATTTATCCAGGGTCTTACCGCCGGCGGAGTCATACTGGGCTTGTCGCCCTGGGTCAAACC
>JAHECY010000128.1 GCA_024641505.1 Gammaproteobacteria bacterium | reverse complement strand
TTTTCCAGACCCTGGATACCGATACTGCCGGTCGGACCGAGCAAGCCCGGAATCGACGTGGTTGCAGAGGTGTTGTAGCTGTAGGCATCATTATGGCAGGTGATCACGTTACCCGAGCCCTGACCTTCCACGACGAAGTAGCCAGCACCTGCATTCGTTGCAGCCGCCGTGACAAAGTCACGTTTACCACCATTGGCACCGGTACGACACGGATTTTCCAGGAAGTAGGCATTGGCGCCGGCTTGCGTACCGGAACCCACCACGCGACGGCACACCGCCATATCACCGTAAACCAGCGGACCAGCACCGGTTGAGGCATTAGCCAAACCGGAATTCAAGCCGCTCCAGTTATTGATTGCACCGGAGAAGATCGCGGTCACTTCGGCCTTGCTCAGACTGGGCTGGCAGGTGGAACCGATCGCAAAGTCTTTCACGGCCAGCGCATCACAACGGGTAACGCCATCGGCGGCGATCAGGTTCTGCGTGGTCTGCAGGGCCTGATACACATCATCACCCACACTGATACCAAACACCACGCCGAAACCGGCCTTGGCATTCAACGTTTGATTTGCCAGTGCATTGGCAGCCGCCGGGAACGCCGGACGGTTCGGTGCACCGGCAAACATGCCGGGTTCCACGTCGGAAACACCGCCGTGTGACGAACGGCAAACGGTGTCACGCGTCGAGCCGGAGGTAGTTTCATTGACCGTCAGTGCGGCGGCGCTGAAATTACATTCGCGGCTGTTCAACGTGGCGTCGAGCGCGGTATTGGCATCACGATAAGTAGCCACACTGGCCGAGGCGTCGGTTTCAACGCGACAGCTCCACAGCGGTGCACCGGTTTGAGCGTCTGTGCCGGCAGAGGTGCAATCACGACCACTGCCGTTACGGAAGATGTTCATCTCTTCGACGAGCATGTTCTTCTGTACCGGTACCACACCCCACACGGAACCACCGCGGGCACGATTGATGACCAGCACTTTCTTGCCGCGCAGTGACGCATTCACCACGGTGGCGTTGTTCTGGAAAGTGCAGAAATAGGACTGCCAGGCAGCGCCCACGGTAGTGCCGAAAGCGGCCGCACCGCTCCAGGGTTGATCCTGGAAAATATCCAGCGTACCAGCCGTGCAATAACTGGTGAACATCGCCTTGATGTTCTTCTGCAGTGCCGAGGAACCGGAGGTATAGATCGTGAAGTCCGGTGTTGCACCCGCACTGGTGGGCGTGGCTGGTGTCAATGCCATGGCCTGACCGGCCAGGGCACCGGCCAGCAGCATGCCGGCAAGTTGTGCAATATGTTTCAATTTCATAAAAACTCCTAAAGGTTAAAACGATTTGATTAAACGGCTTGCTCACGGCGGCGGGCAACGCCGACCATGCCCATCAGTGCCGAGCCAAACAACCACACGGCAGCTGGAACCGGTACCGGTGCAAAGCTCAACGCGCCGTTGGCGGCCAGGGTGAACTGACCTAATGTGTTATAGGTCGCGAGATCAGCAGGGGTTTGTGCAATTCCACCCCGAGAAGTGGCTGTAGAAAGTTGTGAGACTTGTACAAACATCAAACTACCTGCACCCTGTCCCATCGCGGCAAACGCATTGTTCTGCGTCCATGAGCTAAGCATCCCGCCACCTTGCCAGCTATTGCCATCGATAACACTTGTGCTGACATCACTGCCATTGGTTACAGTTGGATGTGAACCAGTTAAATTGAGATTGTTGATAAAAGAATTTAAACCAGTTGCAGAGGCTAGTACTTGAGCATTGGTATAAGTCCATGATGCTGTAGTAGATGTCGTTAACATACGATCGCCTGCGCTAGCGACAGATGTGCCAGTGGCTACGTTATCCGCAGCGACGATGCCCCACTGCACATTACTGTTGAGCACGCCGCCAGTGAAAAACAGCGAGGCATTGGCGTCGGACGCGATGTTGGCGAGAGCGCCGGTGGTAATCGGTGAACCCATTTGCACACCCAGATCCAGCGAGTAGGTGTGCGTACCATCCCACAGATTCAGCACCAGTTCGCTGCCACCGGTATTATTGGTATCAGCTGTGGTTTGCACAATGGCGGCATTCGCCACATTGCTCATGCCGGCGGCCAAAATAGCAGCGGCGATTAATTTATATTTCATAATGATTCTCCAAGTTAGATTGTTAATTAACAATGTTTCTGCAGTACAGCTACGTACACACCCTGTTCAAGCGCGGATAACAAATGCATGAGATGTAAGATCTCCTCTGATCCGGTTGATACCAGGGTATGGCCCACACACCGCAATTAATTTCCATATTTGCGCTGTGATGAACTCGGTGTGACGTCGAAACCATGCAACCACCTGCCATGACAGCGTGGCGCTGAGCAGGCGAGAGATAGAACGCGATGGCAGCGACGAAATAATTCGGGGAATACGACGGGCGACTTGAAATTCAAATATGATATAACTATCAATGCAACTGTGGATGAGTACGCTAACCCAGTAAAGCATGATGATACGTACCCTCCCCGTTCGTTGTTAGCCTGGTTCATACGCGCTGCTAGTGACAGCACATGAACACAGTTATTTTTTAAGACCGGGGCATTTGACCACTGCCAGATGTACGTGCAGTGACCGTTATTTTAAATCGACGGATTATTTTTCGTAAGGATTTCAGCGACTAAGAATTGTTTTATGACAGCAATGACGATCTGGACTCTCTTTGTAATACGTAAGTAATACATTATCGCAACATTATTGTAAGTATTCTGTCATACGCATGCCTTAGCGTAGTCCGATAATGTGGCAAAATAAAATCAGGTGGGGTCCGGCAGGATGGAGAAAGACAAGAAAAAGATCGTATCCATGCGTATCAGTGAATCGGATCATGTCAAAATTAAACGTATTGCCATTCGCATGCGCGTTAAGGAAGCCGATGTCTTCCGCTTCGCGCTCAAAGTTACCTTGCATAAACTCTCACCGTTGCACGATATACGCAAGAACGGCAAGGAAGTCCTACCGGCGTTTATTGAAATCGGCAAGGAATTGACACGGTTTTTTGAATTGGACGCAGACCGGCTCGACGCCATCATCAATGACGGCGTGATCGTCAAAGAGGGTCTCATTGATCGCCATGATATCGAGTTACTCGCTATGACGGCCAGTCATGACCTCTACATATTGTCGAAACTGCGCGAACAATTTATCACCGAGCTGCTCCCGGCCGACCCTATCTATCAATTGCGGGAATATCTCTATGGCAAGTATTTGTGCCGTACTGACGGCTAACCTAGCCTATCCCCTTATTAATTAAAATATCTTTCTTACCGCTATTACCACTTAAATGACAGTTTTGTGATCCCGCACGCACAAGTCATTTAAAGCTCATCTGACGCGGTCCCGCTATGCAATCAAGATACTCCAGATTGCGTAGCGTGACATGTCTGATGCAGCGATTTACCATTCTCTAACCAGTTATCGAATCCTGGCTTTTGCCTTGGGCTTGCTGTTGATGACGCCCGCGGAAGCAGCACCTACCGGCGCCGTTAAGCCTCGTTTGGACTTGCGTCAAATACACACAAGTTATTTGGCACTGGCGCGCTTACAGCGGCAATTGGCGGGGCAACCGGAGAGGCAACGCGTGATAGCGATTAATCACTTTTTTAACAGGTTCCGCAACGATACCGATCAGCACGTCTGGGGGCAGGCCGAATTTTGGGCCACACCACAGGAGTTGTTTACTGCGATGGCCGGGGATTGTGAAGACATTGCAGTGGCGAAATATTTTGCGTTGCTAAAAAGCGGCATCGATGAGCGTCACTTGCGGTTGGCACATGTAAAAGCCTATAACCCCACTGATAAGGCCATCGAAGATCACCTTGTGTTGCTGTATCTGGACGAGCGGTTAACGCCGCATGTGTTGGATAATCTCACAGTAGCAATCCGGCCCTTGCAGGCACGCCGGGATCTGGTGGCGTTGTATTCCTTCAATCGCTATGGCGTATGGAATCTACACAACCAACTCATCACTACGCGGCAGGCCAACACGCGCATACTGGATAACTGGCGCAATATGTTGGCGCGGCTTGAACAGAAACGCTGAAAACTCCATATACCGGCATTCCCGTACCCTACCGGGTATAACTTGTACAACACCTTGGATTCCGGCTAGCGCCGGAATGACAAATTCATCAGAGATCGTATTAATTTGCCTTGGCAGTATGGATCTGTGTTTGCAGTTTTTCCAATAATTTATCCGGTGGGTAGTAACCGACCAACACGCTACCATCCTCCAGTATCAGTGTCGGGGTACCTTGCACACCGATTTGCTGCCCAAAATTAAATTGATCGGCTACCGGATTGTCACATTTACCTTCTGCGATTGTTTTACCAGCACTCACTTCATCGTAGGCCTTCTTTCGGTCTTTGGCACACCAAACATTGACCGCTTTGTAATAGGAAGGCGTCAGGATACCAGTGCGCGGGAAAGCAACGTATCGGATTTCAATGCCAAGATCGTTGTACTTACTGATCTCTGTGTGGAGCTTTTGGCAAAAGCCGCAATCCAGATCGGTCATGACGGTCACACTAAAGCGTGTCTCTTTTTTAGGAGTGTAGACAATCATGGATTTTTCACCCATCGAATCCAACACTTGCTTGCGTGCCGCATTGCGGCGCATTTCCGTTAGGTTAACATTTCCGTCTACTTGCGTGACATCAGCATAAACTACATATTTATAATCTTTACTGATATACATCACATGTGGCGGAACGGTAACCTCATACAATCCCTGTATCGGCGAATCGTGAATAGTCATATTGGCCAGATCCGCCGTATCTAATGGCTTTGGAAGCACTGCCCTTATTTTTTCCTTAACCACGGGGGCTACTTCCACCGCATGCAGCAAAGCTGAAGACAATAGCCATACCAGGATAATACCAACTACACGAACCGTATTTTTAACCATATTCAATTCCCGATTTTCTATAATTATAGCACCCAGAGATAAATACATTAATACAAACAAAGACTAGTTTTTTAATGTAAATGCCAGCTTCTTGCGCCAAGTATAAAACAATAATTAAAAGTCTATCGTTCTAATTTGTCAACCACATGACAGAGGCTCGTTGATTATCGAGACCCTGTCATAAGCAGAACAATCCGAATCATTACATGGCCAATCTGAGTGATCCTGCCATAGATTTGCGTGAGCGAGTTGCAATTAACCCCAGCAGTATAAGCCCTGAAGAAAATAACCAGCTAACTGCAGGTATCGGTACATAGGTATGCATATCGCGATCCTCACCGTGGTGTCGCCAAGAATCATCATCATGCTGCCAGTGATACTCATGAGCAGCACCTAGTGATGACAGAACGTATTCATTACCCTGTTCATGCTCATCAACATAGTGCAGCATTGGTCGTTGCCAACCTTCACAGACTTCCTCAGCACGACAAAAGTCAGAGTAAAATCGGTTTGATTTTATCTTAACATCGTTTGCTAGTAAGGCTGGCATATATGCACTGCCATTGACGGCCACATCGTTATAACCATCACGTACATTGTTAAATTTAGCCTGAACAAGGTCTTTACCTACCGTTACATATGGCAAGCCATGCTCTGGTTCTACCATGTTCGCATGTGCAATGTGTAACGTCCCAAATAATATGATGGCAATACTTGCCCTTACTGTATTACTAACACGCATATTCTTTCCAATTTGATTGATTAACAGCCGCTACTTTTTCAGGTTAATTATGTGCAAGCAATACCATCAACTATGTAGTTATGCTCAGCACAGGTTATTACCAACCAATATTGGAAAGTGTATTCTGTTTGTATTTCCTTTGTATTACCGTTTAGGTTTTTAATTACATTGGATGTTATAACTGACGTAGTGCTTCCTTGGCTTCGTCGATTCCCATAAACGGATGCGGGCTGCTGATTGCGGCCTCCAGATGTGGCTTTGCCGCAGGCTTATCACCCGATTTAAAAAGGGCCATACCCAAGTGATAATTGATCACCGCGACCTCGGAGGATTTTTCCTGTGCCTTGCGCAAATAGGGGATGGATTCCTTGACCTCACCCTGTTTATATAATACCCAGCCGATGGTATCTAAATAATTGGGATTGGTGCTTTGCATTAATGGCGCAATCAATTGGCCCGCTTTATCGAGGCTGGCCTTATCCTTGCGATATGTCACCAGTATCATTGCCAGGTTATTACGCGCCACTTCGGAGGTTGGCGATTTCTGTAACAGACTCTCAAACTGTTTGATAGCTTCATCGCTGCGATTAGTCTGTGCATATATCGATGCCAAGGCGTAACCTAATCCGGGATCCCCCTTGGTTTGTTCGTAGCCACGTTGATAGGCCTTGATACCGTCGTCGAGTTTATTGGTTTGCAGATACGCCAAGGCCTGATTACGGTAAGGGACAGGCCATTCCGGTTGGCTACTCTGGGCTAGTTCGAAGGCTTGAATAGCTAGATCAGTTTTCTTCAGAGACAGATAAATCTCGCCCAGCAGATTTTGGGCAATGGCATTTTTGTTGTTTTTTTCGATTCGCTGGTGCAGATATTTAATCGCTGCGTCGGTTTTCTTCATAGCCAGAAGGTTGCGTGTATACGCCGCCAGGATTTGTGCCGAATCCGGATCGATACTCAGACCCTTGCTGAATTCAGCATCAGCTTTTTTGGGATTATCCAACAATTGATACGCCAAGCCTGCGGCGTAATAACTGGAGCTTTTATCCTTAGCCAAGGATTGTATTTTTTCTGCGACTTGCAACGCTGCTTTACCGTCTTTTTTCGATAGCTGCAGACTAAATTTTGTCGCCAGCGCGTTTAAATTATCTGGCGCAAAGGCAAGTAAAGCATCAACCATGCTGATAGCCTGTGGTATATCACCGGTATTTTGCAAAAACGTCGTGTATTCAATGTATAAACCAACATCGCGTGGCTCGGCCGTCAGCGCCGTCTGATAGGTTTGCTTGGCCAGGTCGTTTTCACCATTGCCAAAATGGGCCTTAGCCAACATCCGGAGTAAGCTGGCCTGATTGGGTTGGCTGCGTAGCGCCGCACGCAGGTCAGAAATCGCCGTCGGATAATCACGTTTATCCAGTGCCAGCGATCCACGCATAATCAGCGCATCATTATCCTGCGCGTTCTCAGCGATAACCTCATTGATTAATGTCTCTGCCTTATCAATATTGTTTTTTGAAATATAGTATTTTGCCAAACCATCACGCGCGAGCAATCCATATTTTCCCTTGCCATCATCCGTAATAATTTTTTGCATGACAGTGACCGCGTCGCTTTCACGGTTGGCGCTGGCGTACATTCCAGCAAGGCTTAGCGACAAAGCATACTCCTTATGATTTTCACTGATATATTTTTTCAACTGTTCTTCGGCGCGTTGTGGGTTACCGCTACGCTTGATTACATCTACATGGTAGATCATCGCACTCGTATCATCAGAAAACTGTTTAACCGCGCTAACCGCTACTTTCTCTGCTTCCTGTGTTTGCTTATTCGCCAGGTAGAACTCGGCCAGCTGTATATAGTTGTTAATCTTATCTGGCTTTAAGGTGATAATCTCCTTGAGTACGGCGATAGCCCGGTCGGGTTGTTGCAGTTTGACGTAGAGACCAGCAAGCAGTTGACGCATTTCGGAATCTTCGGGGTGAGCGCGGACACCGGTCTCGACAATCTTGGCTGCTGCTGTAAAATCCTGTTTGCTGATATCGATACCTGCCATTAGTGCTATCGCATCAACATTGTTCGCCTCTAACTGCAGCGCCAATTTGGCATCATCAAGCGCCGCATCCGCTTCACCCTGGGCGGCGTGAATTCCCCCGCGTAAGGCAATCGCGCCAGCATCTTTGGGTGAAATCGCCAGGGCTTTCTCGTCAATCGCTTTAGCCTCATTGAGCACTCTGCTCAATAGATAAATACGGCCCAATCGCACCATCGCTTGGTAATGCTTTGGATCAAGGTCTATTACTCGCAGGTAAAATCCACCCGCCTCTCGGAACTTGTTCAATCTTTCGAAGGTGCGGCCGAGTTCGTAATTCGCCTCGACGTGTTTTGGATCTATTTTTAGTACATTGCTGAACTCTAAGCGGGCCTTCTCGTAGTTTTCTTCCTGGTAATATTTCTGACCTCTAGTCAGATATTTGGCCTTGCGTGCGTCAATGCCACCGCAAGCGGTCAATGACACGAGCAGTGCCAGCAAAATGGTAGACACCCAGATTCTATTCACATTTAATGGCAGCGCCATAGTCTTCTCCCTAACTCGTTGATTCGTTTAATTAACAAAAGCCACCACACCGATCAACGTTAACAACATTGCTGCGACGATACGGGTGTATAAAATATTCTTTTTTACATGCGATAAAATCAATTCGATGGCATAAAACAACACCACGATGCGGGCCAGGCTAAGGGTAAAATTTATACCATTGATCTTGACCTCCGGGAACAAGGCCAATATCGCCACCAGCAGCAAGATTAATACATCAAGCAATGTCGGTACAAATTGATCGTTGTTGGCGTAGCGGAATCCCAGTACTACCGTAATTAACAAGCCGACAAAGATCATATCCAACGGGTTAATACCGGCGTAAGTAATCCCTGCATAATTTTGTACCACGTAGACGATCATAGTGCTCAGCGTATATAACACCACTCTGTCCGACCAATTGAACTCACCCCTGGACTTACGCAGTATCTGCACCAACAGTACAACGAGCATAAGCATAGACAGGATACCGGTATCCATCGGAATCGACGATGCACTGGCCATACCGACGAACATGTAGACGGATAATAAAACCATGGTGATATAAATAATCAAATTGCGGAAGTGATCCCCGGCCTGTAACCATTGGACTTTCTTTTTGACAAAACCGTTATCAATACCAGTGCTACCGTGTACCTGCCAGCCGGCGTACATGGCGAGGAACATGCCACCAATGATCGCAATCACAATCAAGGCGTAATAACCGAGCAGCAGCGTGTCGGTTGCATATAACAATAGATAGGCTGAACCGACCATCAGTGCCTGAATGAGGTAAATTATCAGTACTGACTCGTAATGATTAAATCCCAACGCGAGCAATTGATGATGAATATGATTTTTATCTGGTTTAAAGGGTGACTGACCCTGTCGTATCCGTTTCAGCATGACTTGCATGGTATCGATGATCGGCAAACCCAGCACCAGTAACGGAATAAATGAACTGATCGGGGTGTCTTCCTGTTGTGCCAGCAGGACAACCATAACGCCCAGGGTAAAACCGAGAAATTGGCTGCCGGTGTCGCCCATAAAAATCCGCGCCGGATAGGTATTAAATCGCAGGAATCCCAGGATACTGCCCATCACCGCCAGGGCGATGAGCGCGATATTACTGTTCACCGTGACATAGGCGATCAGCGCAATACCAGCTAAGCTCAATAACGACAATCCACCTGCTAGACCATCCAGTCCATCCGACATATTGATGGCATTGGTCACCCCCATCAGCGCAAAGATAGTGAAGGGAATGCTGACATACGCAGGGATAACGACATTACCAAGAAACGACATCTTGTCGATCGTGATATTCCCGTAAACAATCACCACCAACGTTGCCAGTAACTGCCCCAGGAATTTCCATTTGTAATCGATATTAAATTTGTCATCCAGTGCGCCAAACAACAACAAGATCATAATGCCGATGATATAGGCCTGGATATCCGGATGATTCGTCAAGAGCAGCGCAACCGGCAAGAGTGTGCCTAGCAACATGGCCACACCACCAATACGCGGCACATTGGTCAGATGAACCTTGCGCGCATCCGGCACATCGACAATGTCCCACTTCGTCGCGACTTTGATTAATGGCGGAATCAATACCACGGTAATCATCATCCCTAAAATGAAACTAAGAAACAGCATCATGGCAGTTAGGCGGGAATATAGCTGTCGATTAACGGCACGATTGCCTGCAACAATTGTTGCATCTCTGCCTCAGCCTTGGTAATGGGATGGGCGCTGTCAATCATGGTGCTGATGCGTACCAAACCGCCATCGGTACGGTTACGCATAATGCTATCCTGAAAGATGTACCATTTTGCCAAATACTCATTGGTAATACGTCGGCCGCGTTGGGGAAACCAATAATAGACCAGTTGGGTTTGGTCGCCTTTTTGTACCAAAGTTCGATTAACCGGG
>JAHECY010000127.1 GCA_024641505.1 Gammaproteobacteria bacterium | reverse complement strand
GGCATTGTCCTGATGATTATTCTCTATTTGGACGTGCCGCTGTTCTACTATGGCTATGTAGCCGTGTTACTGCTCGAAGGAATCACTCCATGGCGCATTCCAATGCTGGCATCACGCTGGCGTTTTGGTGTAACGGGAGAACCATCCGATGGCGAGCAACAGCAGACAATTTGCGCGTCATTCGAGGCGGAACGCGCCATGCGGCTCACCTTCGGCGTGATTATGGTACTGACGTTCTTTGTATTACCCGCGCCTTACTGGTTTCTCAACTGGGTTATATCGGTATTTCTTCTGCTATCGGGTATGGTCAATGTTTGCCCGCTGGTGCTTCTGTATCGGGCGATGGGTATGCGTTGATGAAGGATCAGGCACCGTTTTCCAATGACTGGAGAAAGCATTGGCAACAGAGTATTGCCGTGCGCATTTCCGGTGTGGTGTTGTGGGTGCTGGTACCTCTGGTGATGGTCATCACCTTTATATTGCTGTTCGATCTGGAAACGGAAATTCAGAAAGAATATCAATTCAAGGGAGACATCTTGATGCACCGCACGATCATGGCGATCGTGGGCACCCCTGACAAACCACTGGAATTCATTCGCCCCGAACTCGATCAATTGCGCCGGGAATTGGGATTTAACGCCGTGGAGGTAAATTACCGCGGCATAAGCGTGACGCTGGGCAGCCACGCCGCCGATGACAGCATATTGAAACGTCAGAACGGCGTGGAATCACATGCCGGTCATGCGGGACAGATGCCGGCGACGGCAACAGGCTGGATCACAATGACTGCTTATTATGCGTCAGTTGCCGTGCTGGTAAGGGAGAAGCAATCGCGCATCGTTATCCCTATTGTGGTGGGTTTGCTGCTGTTCGGTGCATTCCTGATTGTGGCGATTCAAACCATAGTGCACAAGCCGTTGCAATTGCTGGTTGACGCCACACGGCGGATTTCCGCGGGTGGCAATGTGAAGTTGAATGAGAATCGCCCCGATGAATTCGGCTATCTGGCGAAATTCTTTAATGAAATGGTCGATGAACTAACGGACAAGCAACGCAAGCTGGCACTGGCGCTGGAAGAAGCTACCAAGGCCAATAAAGCCAAGTCGATCTTTCTGGCCAACACATCACATGAACTGCGCACCCCGCTCAACGCGATCATCGGTTACAGTGAAATGCTGGCCGAGGACGCCAGTTGTTGTGACCGGAACACGAGTTGTCATGATGATGTCTGCAAGATCCGGGAAGCCGGCAAGCATTTATTGGGATTGATCAACAATATCCTGGATTTGTCGAAAATAGAAGCGGGTAAATCGGAGCTGTTTATCGAGGAAGTATCGATTAAACATCTTGCGCAGGAAGTTGGCGCCACGATTAAACCATTGCTGGGTTCCGCGGATGACCGATTGCGCATCGATTGTGCCGACGAAGCGAAGACGATGCGTACGGATCAGACAAAATTGCGTCAGATCCTGCTAAATCTGTTCAGCAATGCCATAAAATTCACCAAGCATGGTGATATCTCGCTTAAGATCTGGTCAGAAACGCGTGATACCATCCCCGTAATGTGTTTTCGTGTAACCGACACCGGCATCGGTATCCCCGCCAACAAGATACACTATTTGTTCCAGGCGTTTTCTCAGGTGGATTTGTCGGCGACCCGCAGGTACGGCGGTTCCGGCTTGGGACTGGTGATTTGCAAGCATTTCTGCATGATGCTCGGTGGGGATATCACCGTGCACAGCGAACCCGGCGTTGGCACCACTTTTGATTTTTATCTTCCGCAAGTTCTTGATCTGGACGACCTCGCTAAGCGCGGTGTCGTGGTCAATTTCGATGAAAGTTTGTCCTCTCAAATAACTCGAATCAACGATCGTTAGCCCGCTTTCACATCAGGTCTATACCCGTGAATTACGCCGGTCCGGTGGGTCGGTGTTTGATTGCGCACGCCGGACAAGATTAGGTATGATAATTCGTTTGAATTGGGGGCGGGTGCGGTTAGCTGCCGCCGCTTATCCGCGACGATAGTAATGGTACGGTTTGACGGACAATCGGTCCTTATGTCCGATAATATCGAACCTAATACGGGGTCTTGGCGTGTCCTTTAAAATAAAAAATTTCTTTGTCTCCGAATCCATGGCGGTATCTCCCAGGGAGAAACTGCTTTCAGGAGTGCTGGTTTTGTTCGCGTTGTTGATCGTGGGTGCGGTAGGGTATGCCGCTACCGGTCCGGCGGCGAGTCTCTACCTGGTCGCATCCATGGGTGCCGCGGTGGTGCTGTTGCAGGCCGTGCCCCATAGCCCTTTATCGCAGCCATGGCCGCTGTTGGGTGGGCATGTGATCTCAGCGTTAATTGGCGTCACCATAAATTACTGGTTGCCGGATACCTTTGTTGCCGGACCCCTGGCGGTCGCGCTGGCGGTTGTCGCCATGTATTTTCTACATTGCCTGCATCCGCCGGGAGGCGCTGCGGCGTTGGTCGCGGTGATTGGGGGGGACGCGGTGCACCAGTTGGGTTACTGGTATGTGCTGATGCCGGTGGGTTTGAACGCGCTGGTGTTGCTGATGGTGTCATTGCTGGTGAACAATATCGTGCCCAGCCGTAGTTATCCGGCAAAAATCGCGGTGCAGCTCAGCGAAGAAGATCCGTTTTTAAAACAGGTGGGATTGGATGAGGATGATCTGATCGCCGCCCTGCACGCGCGCGATATGTTTCTGGACATCAGCCGCGCGGATTTGCGGGAAATCTACCGGCAGGCGATCATGCACGCTAATAAGCGTCGTATTGGTGAGGTTATCTGTCGCGATATAATGACGCAAGAAGTCATGAGCTTTGAGTTTCACGAGAGTTGCGCAACGGCCTGGAAGGCGCTTCAGGACAAAAAAATCAAGGCGGCTCCAGTGGTGGATAAACAGCATAAAATAGTCGGTATCGTGGCGGTCAGCGATTTTTTACGCACCGGCAACCACCGGCAAACCGATTCTGGCGACCCGGGTACCGAGGCACCGATCGGCATGCCGGCGCAGGCAGTGGGCAATATTATGAGCACACCGGCGATTTCCGTCGTGGAAACGCTGCACATCGTCGATTTATTGCCGGTGTTCATCGATCATTCGATTCATCATATACCGGTGACCGATGCGAAAAGTTATCTACGGGGAATGATTACACGCACGGACTTGATGCGGGCGCTCTTGGTTACCTACATATGAGCGCTTGCGTTACCATCGTGGCCACCAGGTTTGGGGCATTGCTCCGTATGGTGGTACCCCTCCTGTTGGCCTTGACGCTCGGATCATGTACTGAAACCAATTCGCCGCCGGACTTTCCAGGGCTGCGTTACCTGGATACCCCGTTGGTGCTGGCGCCGTTTGTGTTACTGGATCAGACGGGAGCGGCGTTTTCCAATGCCAATCTCAAGGGTGGATGGAGCATCGCCTTTTTCGGTTATACCCATTGCCCGGATATCTGCCCCACTACTATGGCGACCCTGGCTGCGGTGCGCACCCTGGTGCAGCAGCAGGGGTTGGTGGATACCCGGTTTATTTTCTTTTCCGTGGACCCGTATCGCGACCAAGTGGCACCTCTAAAAGCGTATCTGGACTATTTCAACAAGGACTTTATCGGGGTTACCGGCGACGCCGCGGCCGTGCACGGTTTGGCGCAGCAAGTTGGTGCGTTTTATGATTACAGTAACGAGCAAACCGACGAGATTCACAGAAATGTGGTGCAACGTCCACCTTGGGAAAATTACACGGTTAATCATACTGCCGCGATATTTTTCTTTGATGACCGCGGGCGATTACGCGCTTACCTGGCGCCTCCCCATGAAGCTACGAAGGTCATGGAGGTATACCACGCATTACGGCGCCATTCGTGATCGCCACGGGTGTTATTCAAGCATTTGTAGTAAAATCAATGAGTTTATCTCTGCCACAGTGACTGGACATTTTGTTTTCGCGATACCACTCATTAATTAATATATGGTTAAGATACCTGGGTTTAACTCTAAGGCTTTATTCTCTATAATTCATTTCATGAAAAAAGGTAATAACCGCTTGCCAAGTGGGCCGAAGAGGCGGATGGTGGCATCGGGTCAGTACCTGAACCGTCTTACAGGTAGCGTGTAACTATATGAAATTATTGATATTATTGGTCGTGGTAGGCGGTATTTTCGCGCACCTGAGCGGCTGTGACAACCAAACCCAAGACCCTGCGCTGCAACCGCGCAATAGTGTCACTATCACGCCCGCTAACGTTGGTACCGTGATTATGAATGCTATCGCTGTATACCGCGCCCATGGGGAATTACCCGTCAAGGTGGCCGATTTGAGTGTGTCAGCGCAAAGTGGTGGCATACAAATCAAGTCATCATCGGCGGCATTGACGTGTGCTGGCGATGGCTTCAATGATGAGTCGCCTGCTCCGATCGGTATTGGTGATAAAGGTAATGCATTTGCCTATCGTTTCAGCGACTGCCAGTCGGAAGTTATCGACAATCAGAATTACAACGTGCTGTCGGGATTCATCGTCATGAAGGAAATTCGCGGTACCAGTGGCGCCTGCGATGATTTTTCCGGGGAGTTTGTCTATGAAAATATGGAACTGCAGAAAATTCGCGACGGTCTGCCGGCCTATTTACTGACCCAAATCGATGGCAGCTATAGTTTTCGGCATGTAACGCACGATCTGGATCAGGATGAGGGTCATTTGTGCGAAATCAAAAAAACGACGATATCCGGCGATTCTTTCGGTTTTGTCATGAATGGTGAACAAGTACAGGAATCATTGTTTGTCAGCGTCGATGAATTCAATACCAATGTCGGTACTTACAACATTACGCTGGACAGCTATGTCAATTCCGACAGCCTGAACGGCCGCTACAAGCTGGTAACGCGTAAACCATTGGTGGGGTTGCGCGACAACCAATATCCGATCAGTGGTAAATTCGATCTGGTCGGTGCCAGTGTGTCGCAACTTACCGTGGAGATACTCAGCGACGCTTATGACGACCTGATGGCCGTGAAACTCGATATGGATATCGATCCCCCCGATGGCATTCCCGACGCTTCGACATCAGTCTATGTGTCATGGTGTGAGCTGGAAAAAGGAGATGCCTGCGAAATTCTACTCGAGGAAGATGCACCGCAATAGCTGCGTGACGTTCACGTCCGGAGTTGCTTGTCCTGCCGGTATGATATCGGCATCGGTGCCAGGAGCGGGGATTGGCGCCCGCCGGATAACGATAGATATCGCTCATGGGGGTGACCAAAGGTGCCCAAGAAAAAGCAACTTTCCGACAGTGAACGGGAACTGCTGCGCAACGCCATGGAAGGAGTGACACCGCTGCGTCACGGCAGGGTGCCACCGCACCAAAATAAGCCCGATGCCGCGGAAGTTATGCAGCGGGAAACAGCGGCCGTCATGCATGAATTGGCCACTTCCGAGGGCGTCGATTACCTGGAAGTGGGCGAGGGGCTGGCGTTCCTCCGGCCCGGATTGCAACAGCGGACCTTGCGGGATTTACGGCGTGGTAAATACGTGATTCAAGGGGAGCTTGATCTGCACAGCCTGACCCGCGATCAGGCCTATCAGGCGATTTTGTCGTTCCTACCGCAATGCCTGCAGCAACGGCTGCGCTGTATCCGGATTATCCACGGCAAAGGTTTGGGTTCCTACAACAAGCAACCGGTGCTCAAATCCTGTGTGGCGAAATGGCTTACAAGATTCGATGCCGTGTTGGCATTTTGCTCCGCGCCGCCGGCAGACGGCGGCACCGGTGCCGTCTATGTGCTGCTGAAAAAAGCCAAACCCTGAAGATTCTCCTGCTGACATACCGAGTGCTGTTGTCTTTGAATCGGGAGTCAGTCGCTAGCGACTGTTGCCCGGTTCCTCGCCCGCGAAATTCCAGATATCCACGGTCTTTCCCTGTTCACGCAGGTGGTCCGCCTTATCGCTTAAGTAGCGTTGGAAACTGGGCTGGGTTTTATAGCCACCATCCAGCACGTAGGTCAGGATGCCCTGGGTATGGAAGATCTTGAAAAAAGCTTCGGAGCGGATGATTTCCTCGCCTTTTGCATTGAACACGAGTATTGACGGCGCGAATTTCACATCCAGTTCCTTGGCCCAGGCGCGCGCGGTGGTTTTGTTCCCGGCGGGCGTGACTACCGGTGTTTTCGACCACATGTCGAGTTGCACAACATTGAATTGTTTGAGTACGTTGCGGGTGTCTTTGTCCGGCAGCACATTATTGTGCAGGGTGTCGCAATTTGGGCAATCCTTCTGTTCAAAGAAGACCGCCAGCGGCTTACCCTGGCCAAGTGCCGCCTGCAAGTCATAATTTTTACTGAAAAAATCCTCGTGATGCATTTCCTTGCTGGCTTTGGCAGGTTTGTAATTGGCCTTGACGTAATCTCGATAGCTGATGACCCCTTCCTGCTTGTCAGCGACGTAGTTAACATCATGGATGAAACGGTCAGGCGCACGATAACCATTCAAACGTAATATAATGTTGCCGGCCTCATCCATAAACATCAGTGTCGGCGTAAATTGCACCTTGAGATGTTCGGCAAAGGTTTTTTCGGTAAATTTCTCGCCGGTGACATGGATAAGGTCCCGGTCGCCCCACATGTTGATGGCGATGACGTCGAAATTTTGTTGCACTTTGTCCAGGATATCTTTCTGCGCCAGATTCCGCTCGACCATGGCATTGCAGTACGGACAACCGTTCTGGTAGAAGAACAGCATCAGGCGCTTGCCGGAGGTGGCGGCTTCGCCGACGTCCTCCTTGAGATGAAGAAAACTCTCCTTGAACCATGCGGGATATTCGGTGTTTTTTGCTCCATAGAACTCACCTTTCTCGGGTTTCTGGGCGTCCGCCGCGAACGTCATGATCGGCAGGAACAACAGCAGGCATATCAGTCCATGGAGTAGCGGCGAAATAGCCGGTTTGCAATTGTGGGATAGAAGGTTCATAAAGATCAGCACCTGAGTAGATAAACTTTATACTATGACGCAATCTGCGTGCAGAGAACAGCAGAAGTATCGCCGCGGGGTATCGGTAAACGGTAATGTTTAGTGCGCATGATTACAAGTGCCAGAACCATTCCATTCATGGGGCGCGGGCAGCCGGGGCGACAGGCGGTGTGATGGGGGAATACTGAGCCAGATAATCGGTAATCATGGCGCTGGTGGGCGCGTCCGGCACTCTTTTGTTGGCATGTCGCATATGCCGTACCATGCGCGCCACGGTGTTTTGCCAGGTATCGGCAGGATAGCGCGTCGGATCCGGTGCGCTGTGGCATTGCGAACAAAAGTCGAGAAACGCCTTGCCGCTTTGGTTTTCAACACGTAGCGCGGTTGGCGCCGGTAAGGATAGCAACGCATGGGAGGTTAGATATTCGCTCAGTTCCTGCCATGCCTTTTCCGGGGGGCGGATCAGGCGGATCAGCATGCCACCCCGGCGTTCGGCCATATAGCGTTGCATGCGAGCCAGTACCGCCTGCCATTCCCCGGCGTTATGCATGGTGGGTGGTGCGAGATCATGGCACTGTACGCAATACAAGACCAGGGATTTCGCGCCGTTACTTTCCGGATCGGGTAGGTTACCGGCGGTGATGTCTTGGGGGATGGCACGCGACGCCTGCGCCGTCGCGCCCGAAGCATGCGTATCCGGGGTGTCGGAGGCGAACTCCGGTGTTTGTTTGAATTCCGGTTCGTACGTAATGCCGAATGCCACCATGCCGATTACTAATAAGCCGACAACGGCGATAGCCGCTTTCTCTCCTGTCTTCATCGTCACCCGAAAATCGATTCCATGTGTCCTGAGCCTGGAAGGCAATGATACAATAATTTAGATTCTTACCCAATCGGACGATGCATGGCAAAAAAGGCCGCCAACAAAGCCGCACAGAAAACCGCCAGCAAGAAAACAGCTGTCCGCAAGACCAAACGCGCGGGTTCCAAGCTGGCGCCCCGTAAGGACAAGGTCGGTCTGGAGGCCACTGCTATCGTCCTTGAGTTGGATGCGCCAGCCATCGCGTCGTTGGTGCGCGAAGTGCGGCAGCGGGGCGGTGCGGTCATTGGGGCCTACCGGGAGCCGTTATCCGGTAAGCCGATTGTTGTGGCCGTGCTACCGTTGAACAGGATACAGCCGACACCATTCCAACGCGATCTTTCCCCCACGCATACCAAGCGCCTTGCCGTGAAAATCGAGGAAAGCGGCTCCTTTCTCGATCCCCTGATCGTGGTGCGAGGCGAAGATGGCGCCTATTGGACGCCCAATGGCCGTCATCGTCTGGCGGCGGCAAAAGTGTTGGGTTTGAAACAGATTACGGTGCTGCTGTCGCCGGACGAGTCGTTGTCGTACCGAATTCTGGCGCTGAACACGGAAAAGGCCCACAATCTGAAAGACCGTAGTCTGGAAGTCATCCGTATGGCAAGAAATCTTGCGCAGCGTCACCCACGCCGCAAGGAAAGCGATTATCTCGCGGAATTTGAGGCCCCGGAGTATTTAACCCTGGGCGTAATTTACGAGGAACACAGCCGATTTGCCGGTGGTGCCTACAGCGCCTTTTTAAAGAAGGTGGATCGCTTCAACGACCGCACTTTGCCGGTCAGCCTGCGCCAGCGCGCCGACCATGCCGCCCGTTTGCTGGAAATCGATGGGCGGGTCAAAGCCATTATTACCGAACTGCAAAGCCGTGGTTTCAAATCGCCTTATCTGAAAAATTATGTGGTGGCACGCATCAATCCCGTCAGGTTCCACCGCAGCAAAAAAGGCGAGACCGCGCCGCCCATGACTTTGTCGGCGGCGCTCACACGCATGCTGGCGGCGGCCAAGAAATTCGATGTGGCGACGGTCAATCCCCGGGAAGTCGCCATGGTTGCGGCGCTGCTTTCCCAATGAAAGTCGGAGCAGATAACCGCGGCGATTTTAGGCTGCCTGCGACCGTGGTGCGCGCATTTTTCCCCGATGGCGCGATCGAGATCCAGCGCCTCGGTGCCGGTTTAATCAATGACAGTTTTGTGGTCACCCTGCGCAGCGGTGACACGAAAACACGCGCGGTGTTGCAGCGCATCAACACCACGGTGTTCAAGTTTCCGGAACAAGTGATGGCGAATATGGCGCAGGTATTGGCGCACTTCCATGCGCGCAGCGCGGATGACACGCTGCGCATGCCGGTACTCTATGCAACCGTAGCGGGACAAACATTCTATCCGGACGCCACTGGCGATTGCTGGCGTCTCATGAGTTATCTGGAAGACACCCGAGGTTTCACCCAAGTGCAAAATGTGGCACAGGCAAGGGCCGTGGGTACTGCGCTGGGGAAGTTTCACCGAACCCTGGCGGATATGCCGCTGGCGGGGTTGTTCGATACTTTGCCGGGATTTCACATAACGCCGCATTACCTGGCCGCTTATGACGCCATCGACAAGGCAGTTGCGGGCACCGATGCCATGGCACAAAATTGCATGGCGATGATCGAGGCGGGCCGCGCCACGGCGACGGTTATCGACGATGCCGTGCACAAGGGCATCCTGCGGCCACGGGTGATGCACGGGGACCCTAAACTGAACAATTTCCTGTTCGCCGAGGATGGTGCCTCGGTGGTCAGTTTGATCGATTTGGACACGGTAAAACCCGGTCTTTATCATTATGATATTGCCGATTGCATCCGCTCCGTTTGTAACGTCGCGGGTGAAGAAGGGCAGGACGCGGGGTCCTTGTTCGATATCACATACTGCGGCGCATTGTTATCGGGTTATATGCGCAGCGCCGGCGCTGTGTTCACGGCGCAGGAGTATGCGTTGTTGCCGGCGGCCATCGTGTTGATGCCGTACGAACTTGGCTTGCGTTTTTTCAGTGATCATTTGCAGGGAGATCGCTATTTTAAAACCGATCATCCGAGGCACAATCTGCAGCGTGCGCAGCGCCAGTTTGAACTTTGGCAGGCGCTGCGTGCGCAGGAAACGGCGCTGCAGGAGGTAATGGCGGCATGCAAAGTATAAGCAGCTACGCTGGTATTGGACGGCATCAAGGTGAATCCATGACCAAGAATTTCATAGAGCGGTATCGCGGTAATTTTACGGGCATTCTGCGCTGGAGTGATTTTGACGCGCTGTGGACATTATTGGCCGGGCAGGCGGCAGCGTCCTGGTTTGTCTATCGTGTTGGGGAAACACCACCGGTAACATCGGCGGCACCTGAAGCATGGCAGCAATTTCTAGCGGATACCGCCCGCCTGCTCAAGGACAGACATAAAGAAGACTACTGTGGTGTTGTCTA
>JAHECY010000212.1 GCA_024641505.1 Gammaproteobacteria bacterium | reverse complement strand
TAGCAATCGGTTGGCCGTGGATGGCGTCATTAGCGCCAGCAGCGAAAAAGTTTCTTACGCCGGTTCCGGCGGCGGTATTCACATCGACACGAACATTCTTACCGGTGCCGGAACGGTCGAGGCAAACGGCTATGACAGGGGTGCCGGTGGGCGCATCAGCTTGTATGTGAACGACGATAGCGGATTTGCCATGTCCCAATACAAGGCTCATTCCTACAATACGAATCATGGTGCCGGTACCATCTATGTGAAACGGTCCGCTGAATCCTATGGCAACCTGAGGGTTGATAAAGACGGCACCACTGCCCGCGCCGACAGCACGCCCATTCGTCAGGTGGGTAGGCACGTCATTCAATCCGCCACGGATCTGGGAAATGGTCAATGGCGCATCGCAGCGGGTAACGCGGAAATCTATCACAAGGAAACCGGTTCAATAACCAGTTCCGGTGCAGGGTCGCTGGGTTACCATTACTTTACGGTCGATACGCCGCGAGACATTCGGATAGAAGTGGATGAAGCGGACTTTCCATCGTTCTTCATTGTGTTCAAGGATACCCAACCGTTGAGTGCCACGGTAGCGTACAGCTACGTGGACAGTGTGTCTGGTCGACCCGCTTATCTATACCAGAGCATGCCTGCCGGTAATTATGTCGTTGTAGTCGGTGCGGCACCTCTGACCCAGACGGAAATCGTCAATAACACTAATACCGGTCCGGCGGGCAACTACAAAATCACCATCAAATCCACCGATGGCATTTGGCAACCCACCGATACCCGTTATGACTATGGTATCGATGGCATACGGGTCTCCTTGAATGCGGCCGATCCGGCGGCGCCGTTATACACCATCATTAACAATACCGGCGAAAGCTTCGTGATCGAAACAACGGAAAACCTGAGCTCGGTCGTGGGCAACGAGTTGGTGGGTGTGCACACCTTCCAAACGCTCAATGTGCTCAACGGTGCCTCGGTGACCTTCGGTAACGACCGGGTCATCGTCAACGATCTACTGAATTCCGTGGTTGATCCCGGCAGCCTGAGCGCGGCACCGGACAGTGTTGTGCCATAGAAATTTAAGGACAAAAAAAGGCCAGGAACTCGTAATGGTTTTAGAAATGAGGTCGAAACATAGGTAAGTGCGCTGCGCTATATATAAGGTATGTGAGTAAATTGGATAAGTATTCGATAGTTTCTATTTGCTTGAAAATAAGAGAGTTTTTTAACGAACACGCTCGAGGCTCAAAAAACATGAAAAACCTGCACTGGATCATCATCTTACTGGCCGCCACCGTGGTGGCCTGCAGCGGTGACCGCCTGGCGGAAGTGGACGGCCGGGATATCAGCAAAGCGGAATTCGAGGCCTATTTGAAATTCAAGCGCTTGAATCCACGGGACGACGCCCAGCGGGCCAAGTTGTTGGATCAATACCTGGAACGCGAAGCGCTGGCGGTGGCGGCAGGAAAAGCCAAGCTCCTGGATCAAGCAGCTATCGATGCAGAGCTGCGGGAGTTCAAAAAGGAAATGGTGATCAGCCGCTATTTCGAAAAATTTCTCCAGGATAAAGTGTCTGACCAGGCGATCCAGAATTACTACACCGCCAACCAGGCCCAGTATCAGGAGCGCAAGGCTCACCTGCGCCATATCCTACTGCGTACCAACCCCAACCTGACCGACACTGAACGCCAGGCCAAACGCACCACGATTCAAGAGGCCCAGTCGAAAATCAAAGCCGGCAAGGATTTCGTGAAAATCGCCGCGGACTATTCCGAAGACGCTAATTCCGCCAAGAAGGGCGGTGACCTGGGTTGGATGAAGGAGGGTGCCGTGGACAAGAATTTTTCCGCCGCCGCCTTTGCGCTAGAGCCCGGTGCGGTATCCGATATCGTAGAAACCCCCTTTGGCTATCACCTGATAAAACTGGAGGAGGGGCCCACCGTGGTTACCCGTCCGTTGGAAGCCGCCAAGGGCGATATCCGCTATCTGTTACGCAACCAGGCCAAGGACGGGGAACTCAAACGCCTGTCGTCATCGGTCAAGATCAGCAAGGAGAGCGGCTCATGATCCGGAATCATGCAACTCGGCGTGTTCCATTCCTGACCCTGTGTCTGATGCTGCTGCTCGGCGCCTGCGGCAAAGCCTTCGACGAAGTGACTCTCCCCGGTGACGATGAAGTGCTGGCCCGGGTGGACAAACAAGCCGTCACCCGGTTTGATCTGGACCTGTCCCTTAGCACCTTACTGGGTGACTACCAAACCTCACTGCTGGATGCCCAGGGTAAACAACAGGCCCTGGAAAGTCTGGTGATCAGTCGCGCCATGGCCCAACAAGCGACCCAGGAACTCAACCGCGAGGACCTGAAAACCCTGGACAAGAAAGTCGCCGCCTTCCGGGAAAAACAACTGGTGAATTTCTATTTGAAGAAACACAGCGCCGTGCAACCGGTCACCGATGACATGGTGAAGCAATATTACAACGACCACCCGGAACGTTTCGGCGGCCGCACCGTGCGCAGCTATGAAATGCTGTTTACCGAGGCCAAGCCGGCGGCCAATCAACGGGGGGATTTGATCAAGGCACTGGCTAATGCGAGCACCAGTAAAGACTGGCGGAATATAACAGCCGCATCGAATAAAAAAGGCCTGGCCCTGCAGTACCGCAAGGGCGAAGTGGATGAAAAAATCCTGCACCCCAAACTCCAGGCCCTGATGCAGCCACTAACCCCCGGGCAAGCCTCTAACCTCAGTTTCGTGGACGGTAAACCCTACGTGGTGCGCATTCTCGGTGAGCAGCAGCTGC